>JALGZU010000654.1 GCA_025774735.1 candidate division LCP-89 bacterium
GCTGTGAATCGACCCGCGTTTGGCGTCCTTGATCTGCAGCGTTTCGTCTTTGAAGTGCTTCTTTATAGTGCCCTGAAGTTGCCAGTGAGCGAACACGCCCTGCATCAGTCCGGTAGCACCGACAGGATGCCCACAGGCGATCAAACCACCGGATGGATTGACAGGGATTTTCCCCTGATCCTTGAACTTATACCCATATTTCAAGTTAGGCATGAAAGGAGCGCCGCTTTCGACGAAACTGCCGCCCTCGCCGTACTTACAAAGACCCATATCTTCGTACGTCTGTATTTCTGAAGATGTGTACGCGTCATGCAGTTCGATGAAGTCGATCTCATTGATGGGATCGGTGATGCCACACATCTCATAAGCTGTTTTGCTGGCCATACGGCCGGAACGGAAGGAGTGGACGCCGGGATACTTCAGGTTCTTATAATCCGAAGCCTTCTCGTGCGGTAACAGAGGGACTTTACCATGTGGACGATCCGCCATACGCATGGCGTCCATGCCACCACCTACGCCTGTAACTTTGCTCGGCTTCAGCCGCTTTCCCAGGGCTTTTTCAAGCTTATTCAAACCCTTTTCACTGGCGAAGAGAATCACCGCGGCGCCATCACTCATCGTACAGGCGACCATTTCTGAATTTCTGACGTCCTCGATGCTGATCTGCATCCGCTTCTGCGCGTAGGGATTGTGATAAGCATTGTTATGGTTTTTGACCGAAACCAGGGCCATCTGCTCCACGGTCGTCCCGTACTCCTTCATATGACGCGTCACCATCATAGCGTAGTATCCGGAATAGAAACCGCCTACCGGATAATCAAAATTCACGTCCGAAGCAAGGGCGATGAACTCGTTACCCTTCCAGGTGTTAACCCGTGACATCGTCTCCCATCCGAAAACCAGGCATATATCGAAGCGTCCCGAAGCGACCGCCTCCCAGCCCGCCTGGAAGCATAAACCGCCGGTGGCACCACCGCCCTCAATTCGTTTGTTATGTTTGGGGCACATGCCCAGGTAGTCATGCACCATGCTTCCAGCTTTGAGCTGGCGTGTGAAATGATCTGAGAAGTAGGACGATACTGTCCCATCGACCAGCTCCACTCCTTGCTTGAAATCCATGCCGATGTCCTTGAGAGCGTAATCGTACGCCTCCTTGACCATGGCCTGGAAGGTTACGTCGGGGCGTGCTTTAGCGAACTTCGAAACGCCGCCGGAAACTACAAAAACATCCCGCATATGTTCCTCCAGCTTTGATGATATGGTATTATTTATAATCGATGACTTATTCGGATTAACCGGGGAATAGCACCGGGCTTTAGTGGTGCGAACGCAACCGCTTCAAAGAGTACAATTAAGTCCAATCACTTGAGGTCCTTGGCACACAGTTGCAGGTTGATCTGGTTCATCCATTCGTTCTCTTCGATATTGTAGACCATGTCCACGCTCCGGGCTCCTTCAGCAACCGGAAGAAGATACCCCAGATTGAACCCGATCACGTCGAACACCAGGCCTCCGGAAGTTGGTTGTCGAACTTTGAATTTGAGGTGATTCGCACCTACGATCTTGGGTACTCCCACAACCTCCAGATCGTAACTGGCGAAATTGGGCTTCATGTTCCGGGGACCGAAGGGCGCGAAATCCCTCAGTGTCCGAACCACTTCCGGAGTGATCTCATCCAGGTCGATCTCTGCATCGATCCCCAGTTTGGGGATGAAGTCCTCTGGCTGTATCACCAAGGATGCCGCCCTGTTAAATCGCTCTTTGAATTCCGCGATGCGGTCTTCACGAATCGTCAGACCTGCGGCATATTTATGTCCACCGTACTGTTCCAACAGATCGGAACACTCCCTGATGGCGTTGAAGAGATCGAATCCGGGAATGGACCTGGCCGATCCCTTGCCGATCCCGTCATCAACGGTGATCATCACCGTTGGACGGTAGTATTTTTCGACGATGCGCGACGCCACGATACCAACAACTCCCGGATGCCAGTGTTCCTGTGACAGGACGATGACGCTATCTTCATCGGGATTGTACTCGCGACCGATCTTCTGTAGCGCCTCATTCAGGGTTTTGTTGTCAATCTCTTTACGCTTCCGGTTCTCTCGTTCGAGAACGGCGGCAATACCCTTGGCGCTGTTGTAGTCCCGGGTGATCAGTAGCCGCACCGCCCTCTCCGCCGATCCCAACCTGCCCACGGCATTGATGCGGGGCGCCAATCCGAAGACGATATTCCCCACCTGGATATTGCCCCGCTTGAAGTTGGCAGTATCGATCAGCGCCTTGATGCCCTCGTTTCCGTTGCGGTTGAGACGTTCCAGTCCCTCCCGCACCAGAATACGGTTTTCGTCGACGAGAGGCACGATATCGGCTGCTGAACCGATGGCGACTAAATCGAGGTAGCGTTCGAGGTAGGTGCTCTCCAGATTCATCCTTTGCAGGACGCCTTGAGCCAGCTTGTAGGCGACGCCGACACCTGCCAGTTCGCTGAATGGGTAGGGACAATCTGCGCGTTTCGGATCGAGGATGGCGACAGCTTCCGG
>JALGZU010000655.1 GCA_025774735.1 candidate division LCP-89 bacterium
CTTTGAGGATCCCAAAGAGCTATCCGCCATCACCCGGCCAATCTCCTTTTTTCCCGAACAGAAGAAAGCCTGGGAGATCTTCAGGGACCTTCGCGCTGCCCATCAGACCATCGCCATCATCGTCGATGAATGGGGTGGCACCTCCGGTCTGATCACCATCGAAGACCTCCTCGAAGAGTTGACAGGCGACATTGAGGACGAATACGATCCCGCACGTCTGAGTATTCAGGAGCTGGGAGTAAAACGTTGGCTGGTTTCGGCCCGCATGGAGGTCGAAGAGATCAACCGCCGCATTGACCTTGAAATTCCGGAGGGTGAATACGAAACGCTGGGCGGATATCTCATTGACGCCATCGGCCGGATACCACAGAAGGGGGAAGTCATCGAACGCGGCGATTACCGGTTTACAATATCCAAAGCTACCCGGACCAAAATCCGGGTCGTCATCCTCGAAAAGATCGATGAAGAAGCTAGCATCGAATAGCGTCCTCGCCGTATGGCACCTGACGATCCGGGCGGCGAAGAAATATTTCGAAGGATTGGTCTGGATGACCGGCTTACTCTACCTGGCGCTTACCGATCCCTCGGCGAGCGCTCATTTCAGCTTCTGCGTTTTTAACCGGCTTGGGATCGAACACTGCCCCGGCTGCGGTTTAGGCCATTCGATATCATATCTTTTCCACGGTGATTTCTACACATCCTTCGCGACGCACCCCCTGGGTATATTTGCGGTCCTGGTACTCTCTCTCCGCATTTATTCCCTGTTCAAGAAGTCTGTCAAATATAAACAAGCTACCATAGAGACTGATCGGTAAAAGGAGAGACTGTCATGGCAAATATCATGGAGATACTACCGGACCTCGATGGCGACGAGATGGTTTTCGTCCAAGGATTAATCAAGGATATGGACGTTCAGCAGGGACACATGTTTGCGAACGCCTACCGCCCCCGTCGCAGAGATCCCCTTCTGATCCTGTTGACGGCGTGTCTCGGGCTACTCGGCATCGCCGGCATTCAACGTTTCATCATCGGTCATGTCGGGCTGGGACTCCTCTACTTTTTCACCGGAGGCATCTGCCTAATTGGCACCATCGTCGACATTGTAATCTATCAGCGGTTGGCGTTCGAGTATAATCAGCGCATCGCTCAGCAGGTCGCCACGATGGTCAAAGGCAGTAGCTAGTTGACCCTCACGATCCCAGTGTGCGCTTTTCACTAACAAATTCTCATTGGCGGATTTATCCTTACACTTCTGGATAGATTCTTTTACCTGTCTTCAGGGTGAAAAAAGAGTGGTAGGTTAATCCTATACTCTTCATTTTCCTTATTAAGGAATCCTGCCGTTTTACCCCCGCCGATTTAGCTTCACAAAGTTCAGGTGGAGGACATTTCTTGCAGAGCAGCATCCCCTGGGCTTGCCGTAATCTAACTTACAAGATTAATAGAAGATAAATCGTCACATGTCCAACGCAGAAAGCCTTGGATTTGGAAAAACTGCCTGGCTCGAAATAGGTGAAAAGGCTCCGGCTTTCGGTTTAGGCATGTTGTTTATCATCACGACAATCTTCTCCTTGGGCAATTACGGTGAGAACCTCTATTTATATAGAACGAACTACCGCGGCACGCACCTCTAACATCTTCTTCAGACAAACATCTATACACAGCCCAATTTCTCATTATCTACTTGACATCTCAGCTCCGAAGACGTACTTTATTTTCTTAGCGTTACGTCGAGCTCCGCAACCCCAAAGAAGAGGTTGCCGCAACACGCGTTTTCCACCCACAAATCGACTATCAGCTACGTAAAACTACTGTGATCCATCGTTAAAGCCGCCCACAGGAGATAAAGCATGATCAAGCACATTAAAGCAGCATTAGTTTTTTGGACACTCGCCGTCTTCATCCTGATCGAATTGGCTGTTTTATCCAGCCGCCTCTACGTCAGCCCCACAAATTTCTGGAAGCTCTTAATCGGCGCACTGGTCTTTTACAACCTTTTCGGTCTGATCCTGGCTGTTTTAAGTAGTTTGATCGATAAGGTTATTACCCGCCCCTC
>JALGZU010000656.1 GCA_025774735.1 candidate division LCP-89 bacterium
AGTTCGTAGGACATAGGTTGCTACTATAATTCCGTGTCTGCAAACATATCCTGCAGCATCTTGGCGTTCTTGGCCGCCTGACCCTGATGGCAGTTGTTCATAAAGATGACCACCCGCCGGGCTTTCTTGGTCATCCCCTTTGCGCGCTCGGCCCACTCTTTCAATTCCCCGATGCCGTATTCGTAATCGTAACGCAGGTCGCCGTGCTCGCCCCACCAGGTCTGTGAATTGCGCCCGTGCAGGCGGACGTACCCTTCGCCGTTGGTCACTTCGGCTCCGGGAGCGGGCAGCCGCGGCAGAGCCGGCAGATCCACGTTGACGAAACCGAGGTTGTGCCTTTCCATCGATTCGTACACCACCGGCTTGAACCACGAAGTGTGCCGGAATTCCATGAAGAGCGGTTCCTCACGCCCCGACCAGAAGTCGGAAATTCTGACGATATACTTCCGCGATGGCGGATTCTTCTTGAAAGAGTAGGGGAACTGGGCTAAAAAGCCCTTCAGTTTGCCTGCCTCCCGCAGCGGCCCCGTCGCCGTCACCAGCTGGTTCAGAGACGCTTCCGGTTTCTCCCGCTTATGGGTGACGTCCTGGTGTACCTTGACGTAGAATCCGAAATCGTCCGGCGTCTGAGATGCCATCCCGGCGAAGACAGCCGCTTTGGGAATGCCGTAGTAGGTTGTGTTGATTTCGACGACGGGGAAGTGCCGGGCGTAGTAATCTAGAAACCGGTCGGATGGTGTGCCTTCCGGGTAAAACGGGCCTACCCAGTCCTTGAAACTGTACCCTGAGGTCCCGACCTCAACGCGTGCGCCGCTGCTGTTCATTTCGATTCGGCTTGGCAAAGCGGAGGCGCTCGATGTGTTTCCTCATCCGGACGCCCGTGGTGCTGCTGCGCTGGATGATCCCCTCTCCGAAACGCTCCTTGAGTTCGTCCACGGCTTGAAACAGCCGGCTGTCGGCGTCGAACATGTCCATCTGACCGCTGCGGATCTGAGTCAGCTTCGACACCGAAATCCCCAGCAGCCGTACCGGCATATCCGTGATGTATTTTTCCAGGAAAAGCTGCCAGGCGATGTTGAAGATCTCCGTCTCGTCCTGGGTGGATCGGTGCAGGCTTCTCTGGTGAGTGACCGTGTGAAAATCGCCGTAACGGATGGTCAACGTGACCGTCTTCCCATGCATTTCGGCGGCCCGCATCCGCCGCCCCACCATCTGCACCAACGAGAGCAGGTAGCTCTTCAGCGTGTCGGAATCGCCGCTGTCCTGACGAAACGTGCGCGAATTCCCGATCGACTTCTCCCGCGGCCTCTCCTCGTCGCCGCTGACCGTCCAGTCGATCTCACCTTTCACAATCTCTTGCAGCCGCGGCCCGTAAACGCCGAATCGGTCGAACATGAAATCCGTTGACGCCCGTGCCAACTGCTTGAGGGTATGGATCCCCAGGTCGTTCAACTTCTTCTTCGTGCTCGGACCGATGCCGGGGACGCTCTCCACCGGCAGGGGGAAAATGATCTCTTCTAAATTGTCTGGGGTGATGATGGTCAATCCGTCCGGCTTCTGCAGGTTGGTTGCCATCTTCGCCAGAGTCCGAGTCGGCCCGATCCCCACGCTGCACGTCAGCTTGATTTCGTTTTGGATTCTCTCTTTAATTTGACGCCCGACCTTTTCCGCTCCCCCCCAGTATTTCAGCACCCCGGAGATGTCCAGGTACGATTCGTCTATCGACGACGGCTCCACCGTGTCGCAGAACTCCTCCAGAATCTTCACCACCCGCTGGGATATCTCATAATAGACGTCCCCGTGAGACTTCACGAACACCGCGTTGGGGCAGAGCCTCTGAGCCTCCATCAATGGCATCCCCGCGTGCACGCCGTATTTCCTCGCCTCGTATGACGCCGCCGTCACCACCGACCGGTCCTGACCGGGAATCCCCCCCACGCAGACCGGCTTGCCCTGCAGAGACGGATCCCGCAGCAGCTCCACCTGGGCGAAAAACGCGTCCATGTCCACGTGCAAAATGGTGTAAGGTGGTGACATTTTTACACTCAAATC
>JALGZU010000657.1 GCA_025774735.1 candidate division LCP-89 bacterium
TTGCGGATGCTCTCGGTGGTTGGAGACTTTTGCTGGTCAGAACCGCTGACCTTTTCCCCGCGCTCAAGCAGGACTTTAGCGATGGCCGAAAGTCCCGTTCCTCCAATACCGATAAAATGCGTGTGTGTCATAATCATTACTACCCTACTTATACGTAAACAATCACCACAAAAGTAAATGCCACTGCAATGACGAAATAGATCAGGGGGATGTCGAGGAACTCTGGCGGCATGGCGGCTACCAGGCGAATGGCCGCATCGCCCATGACCGTCCCGGCAATCGGTTCGGTGAAAACACTAAAATTCTCATAGCCCGCATCTTCCAGATAATTCCAGATCGAACCAATGATAAGATAAGCATTCAGAGCGCCGACCACGATCCCCAGCATGGAATCCTGGATTTTTTCACGACGGGCCGCCCCTTCCAAGCGTCTCAATCGAGGGGTCTGATACCCAAAGAAAGCCAGAACAAGAATGATCGATATCCGCGCCCAGAAGCGGGTGATAACGCTTTGGGCGACAAAGGCTTGGTAGACCCCGATGTAAGACTCGAACACCAGGATGATGAAGATCGACAGGACTGCGCTGAAAACAACCAGGAGTTCCTTCGCCCAGCCGCGTATCGCGCCGATCACCGCGCCAAGGAATACGAACATATAGAATACAAATGTCATTGCGATCATTGTGCGCCACCTCGTTTTGTGGGCTGAGGATTATCAGATGCCAGGATGTTGAGCAGCGCGGCGATCGATGCAGCCGCCCCTGGATTCGCCATCGACTCCATGGCAGCTTTCATCTCGCTGCGTTTCGATTGATTGCCCATCAAATCCATGATCAAAGAAGATAATTTCTCATTCAACTCTTCATCCTTTACGACGATTGCCCCACCCTGTTTGGCAAGGTAATCGGCATTGACCTTCTGGTATCGCCAGGCGTGTGGATAGGGCACAAGGATGGCCGGGACGCCAAAAACGGGAAGCTCCCCAAGAATAGAGGCTCCTGCACGAGATACCACCAGGTCAGCGACCGAAAAGGCTGCACCCATGCGGTCGTAGAGGTAGGGATACGCCCGGTAATTCACGAGCAATTCATTCGGGAGGGTATCCCTGACTGCCTCGACTTCCGGCCAGGTGAGTTTTCCGGTCAGGTGGACGACCTGCATCTTGGGCAACAACTCGGGCAAGATCGCCACGAGGGCGCGGTTGATCGAACGGGCGCCGAGGCTGCCGCCGGTAACCGTCAGGGTCGGCTTGTCCGGCGAGAGGCCGAAAGCTTCAAAGGCCGCTTTACGTTCCCACACGGTCATGTCGGGGCGGATTGGATACCCAACCACGGTGACTCGTTTCCGCTTGGGGAAATAGGCCCGGGATTCTTCAGCAGGGACGGCGATGTGGTCTGCGAAGCGGGAAAGCACCTTCAACGCCAGGCCCGGCTCGATATCCGGCAGGCAGATCAGTGTGGGGATATTCAGCCCGGCCAAACCTGTGGGGATGGCGACATAGCCGCCGGTGAAGAAGAGCACATCCGGTTTGAAATCTCGGATCAATTTTCGGGCAGCAAAGAAACCGCGAGTCAACTTCCACAAGGCAGAAATGGCCTTGAGGCCCACGCCGTGGATACCGGCGGCCGGGATCGTCGTGAAAGGTACACCTTCTCGCCCGACCAGGTCAGCTTCCATACCACCTTCGCTCCCCACCCACAATATTTGATTTGATTTTTCGCCGAGAGCCTGCAGCACAGCCAGCGCGGGGTTAATCCCGCCTCCTGTCGCTCCGGCGGAAACCATCAGCCGCATAAGCCATCCTTTTGTTAGGTTCGTTTTGCGCCTTCGAAAGACGAGATATGTTCATTAAAATTCCAATGGAGGTCAAGGTCACCATGAGACTCGAACCTCCCGCACTGATAAATGGTAGGGCGTTCCCTGCCACGGGCAACAACCCGACCATCATTGCCATGTTTATGAATGCTTCCACTGCGATCCAATACGTCAACCCGGCTGCCATCAGAGAACCGAGCACATCTGGGGCATTCCGAGAGATGATCCAGCCTC
>JALGZU010000658.1 GCA_025774735.1 candidate division LCP-89 bacterium
CGAAGCCGACGAGATGGGTAAGCTGAAAAAGGGCGATCTGGTGATCTTCATGGGGTCGGGCGGTGGTTTGGCCTTCGCCTGCGCCGCGTTTCGATGGTAGGATTGTTTAAATATTACAGGGAGAGCTGACCTAAATGACCGGTGAAGCTTCTTCGGGATTGGTGACGGCCGGCTGGATTTTCGTGCTGGCTTATATGGCGGTCATTCTTTTTTTCGTGGTGCGTGGAGCGGCCCGCAACAAGAGCATTTCCGACTACGCCGTCGGCAACATAGCCTTCTCACCGGTCGCAGTGGGTCTGGCCCTGGCTGCCTCCATGACCAGTGCCGCCACCTTCATCATCAATCCCGGCTTCATCGCCCTCTACGGCATCAGCGCAGTCATCTCCTACGCCTTCGTCCTACCCGCCGCCGCGCTGGTCTCCCTGGTCGTCTTGACCAAGGGATTCCGCAAACACGGCAGCAACGTCAAAGCGCTCACCATGGCCCAGTGGATGGGTACCCGCTACGAGAGTAAAGGGTACGCGCTGTTCTTCGGGTTTCTCTCACTCCTCCTGATCACCTTCATCGTCTTGATCATCGTCGGATTGACCAAGGTTTTCTCGAAAACCCTGAACGTCTCCGAACTGGCCGTCCTGATCACCGTGGTCGCCTTCGTCTTCGGCTACATGATGTTCGGGGGTGCCAATTCTATGGTTTACACTAATACTGTGCAGGCCATTCTGATGCTGATCGTCGCTTTTATCCTTCTGGGATCCGGCTACGAGCATTTCAGCAGCGGAGTTCACGGTTTTCTTGAAAAGTTGCGCAGTATCGATCCCAAACTGATCCAGACCACCAACGACAGCAGCTTTCTCTTCCGGGACTATTTCGAAATTTTCATCGCCCAGATCGTCGTCGGTGTGGCCATCGTCTGCCAGCCCCATATCATCACCAAATCCCTCCTGCTCAAGACCGACCGAGACGTGAACCGCTACCTGGTCGCCGGAGTCATCACCGAGATTATTTTCTTCCTGGTAGTCATCGCCGGACTGTATGCCCGCATCGCCTTCCCGGACCTGACCTTCGGCGGCGTGCCCCTGAAGATGGACGGCATAATTTCCGCCTACGTGGTGCGGGAATTCCCCGTCTTCATCGGACTGATCGTGGTCATGGGCTTGATCTCGGCCGGGCTCTCCACACTGGAAGGATTGATCCAGGCGGTCTCAACCACCATCACCGCGGACATCATCAAGCCTCTCTACGCCCACTTTCGGCCTGCCCCTAAAGCCACCGGCGAAAAAACTTGGATCACGGTGAACAAGGTCGTTATCGCTGGACTAGCGGTCATATCGGCGTTTATATCCTACGATCAACTGATCAATCCCAAGTTGAGTGTGGGGATCTTCGCGCAGAACGGGGTCTACGCGTACTTTTCGGCGGCGTTTCTGCCCATCCTCTTCGGCATGTTTTTAAAGAACGTCCCCAAGGCGGTGCCCATCGCCGCTTCACTTACGGCGGTGATCGTCCATTTCACAGTGTATTTCGGCAAGGTCGCCATCCCACTTTCCAAATCCACCGGCGAAAATCCCGGAGTTGCGGCAGCCGTCGCCATCATCACTTCGGTGATCGTGGGGAGCTTGATTTACGCCATCAGCGCGAGGGAAAATCGTGTTCAAGCCTGAGATAGACTGGCTCAAGAAATGGGCCCATTACACCCCCACCAAGCTATTTCTCCGGGAACATGACCGCAATCTGGAATGGTCTTACGCCAATTTCAACCAACGCGCCGAATCTCTGGCCCAGCACCTGAAGGTAGAGTTCGGACTGAGAAAGGGCACACGCCTGGCCGTCTATTCGAAAAACCGCGCCGAATACGTCCTCGTTCTCTTCGCCTGCTGGAAACTGGGCGCCATCCTCGTACCCCTCAACTTCCGGCTAACCCCTCGAGAACTGGATACCCTGATCGGCGACTGCGAACCCGCCCTGTTTCTCTACGAAGAGGAATTCTCAAAACAGCTTGAAAAGTTGCAGACGCTGCAGGCGGTTCCGGATAAAGCCGCCATTGACGC
>JALGZU010000659.1 GCA_025774735.1 candidate division LCP-89 bacterium
TTCGTGCAGGTCACCGTTGGGATAGATCCAATCCGTCCAGATGACCGTCTCCAGCGGATAGGTTTCGTTGTTCTGCACCTGGCCGTTGTAGTTGATTGTGCCGCCGCTGGGCGGGAGACTCGTCGAACCGGTGGGGGTCATCTGCACGAAGAGGTCATAAGGAGCTCCTGTGGGGATGACTGTGCAGGTACCAGTGACAGGCAAGCCGTTGTGCACCGTGGCGGTGATGGTCACGTCCGTGGTGGCTTCCGGCAGTTCTGAAAAGACCAGGTACGCCACGCCGGAACTGTTGGTGAAGCCCCTGGCGTAAGCGAAGTCGGACTGTGCGCATACCAGAGCGTTTTCAACCGGCACGCCGTCTTTGGTCACCGTGACGGCGAAGTCCTCGGTGGCCAGGTTCACGGTGCTGGCATAATCGATGGCCAGCTCTTCCGGGAGATCCGTCCACAGATCGGTGCAGGCGTCACCCAGCCACAGGTAGGTGCGATAGTTGGATTCTCCTATAGAACCATGATTGGTGACTACGACGACGTTGGCGAAGTTCGAAGCGTAGCCGATATTCCAGAGCCCTTCGTGGTAGATGCCCTTGTAGAACTCCTTGTCGTAGTCGTGGTTGGGGATGGTGTACGACGGGACGATGGCGCCGTGGACTGCGATGGCCGCCGCTGGAGCCTTCATGAAAGTTTCGGCCAGGCAGTCGCCGTTGTAGCCCGGGAAGTCCATGTTGTCGCAGCAGACGTCGAAGTGCACGAAGTAGCGGTCGAAGTTCGTCAACTGGTTGACGTGCGTGGCGGTGAAACTGCCGGAAGGAGACCAGCCGATCCAGGCCGTCTGGGAGCCGTGACCGCGGTAATTCAGAATTCCTGAGCTGTTAGTGTTCAGGTAATTGATGACGTCCTGATTGGTGGCGCCGGCGCCGCCGTACGCCGTCCCGAAAGTCGGGGTCTCTAGGGCGTAATTAAATGTCCGGATCTCCTCCTTGCACTGGGTGTACTTCAGGGGATATTGTTCCTGGTGTGCCACCAGGAGTGAGTTCTTGGCCCAGTCACTCGAGGTATCCGGAGCCTGGAGGTAGTCCATGATCTTGGTCATCTGGTGTTCCAGGTCGGAAGCGCCGTCATAGACGATGCGCCCGATGGCCAGTTCCGCGTAGTAATCCGAATCGCCATCCAGCGAAACATACCAGGAATCAGAGTACGTTGGATAAGAACCCACAGCCCAGTAGTGCATGGGGACGTCCACGGCGGAAGGACCGCCACTGTAGTAGGCGTCACCGACCAGCAGGACATATTCCAGGCCGGTGGTATAGTAAAGCTCGTTGATATAAGCCTTGATCTCGTATTCGTCATCGAAGCCGGGGGATTCTATGTGTCGGATTTCCGTTTTGTATCCCTGGGCGTGCCGGAAGTCTATCAGGGCCTGCACGTATGGCTGAGCTTCCGGCTTCATGACGAACAAATACTTCGTCCCGGGCTCATCCAAACGGGTGACGTCGAGCCCCATCTGTTCATAATTGATCAATCCGGCTCGGTAAAGTCTATCGAAGTTCGGATTGACGGTTGTAGGCTCTTTTTCCAGCGCATTGTGGTTGTTGATGCCGGAATATTCGATCACCACGTCGAAGGAAGTGGCGATGACCAGTTCCCGGCTGGCCGGATTGTAACGCATGGGTGAAAGATGCAGCTCCGAGAGGCGGACGTCCCGCCAGATGTGCGGCTGCGATACGGTGGCAACGGTTGCGGGATAGAGAGCATCCTGCGAGTATGCCTGCTGATCCATGACAAACGGCACCGGTGCGGTCTCGTCGGTCGTGGGCGTCTGGAAGGGGTAGACGCGATAATTTGGAATCCGCACTGTCTCCAGGTTCGACACCTTCAGGCGCAGGTCGGATCGCGCCGGGATGCCCACCCTCTCGATGATTTTGGGCAGCATGGGGGAACCGACGTCCATTGTGGTTGCCCAGCTATCCAGACTTAAAACGTGGAAGGTTTCGCCTGCCTCCTCGACTTCTTCCATCCAAAAACCGTGCAGGTTTACGCGAAGAGTC
>JALGZU010000120.1 GCA_025774735.1 candidate division LCP-89 bacterium
ATGTTCAGGGCGAGCAGCAGATCCAGCAGAAAGGTGGGGATGGGAATGATCATGACGATCAAAATCCCGATCACCCCCAGCGCCAGCAGGACGTCGCTGCGGCCCGCCATACTCCGGGCGTAAGGGTTGTTGATGGCTGATTTCATCGTTTTTAGTTCGAGCGGAGCATCAATGCAGATTTACCCCATGCAAGGAGCGTGCCCCGCAAATCAATCAAATATAGGCTGATTTTCTTCACGTAAACGGTAAACATAGGCCAGAATTTCCGCTATTGCCTGGTAGAATTTGCCCGGAACCTCCTGTCCCACGTCCACAGCCTTGTAAAGAGCGCGAGCCAGCGGCGGATTCTCGACCAGCGGTATATCGTGTTCCATGGCGATTTCGCGGATGCGCTGAGCGATAAGCTTCTTGCCCTTGGCGATCACCGTCGGTGCAGCCATGTTCTCCTCATCGTACTTGATCGCCACGGCAAATTCAGTCGGGTTTGTGATCACCACGTCAGCGGTTTGCAGGTCCTTCATCATGCGCTGCATGGCGGCTTTGAACTGAATCTGACGAATCTTGGCTTTCATCTTGGGATCACCCTGCATCTGTTTAAATTCGTCTTTGACCTCCTGTTTGGTCATTTTCATCTGCGAATGGTGTTCCCAGCGCTGATAGATGAAGTCCCAGATGGATAGAATGGCGATGAACAGCACGGTGAAGAACCCGATCTTGGCGACGCTGCGGCATACCCAGAAGAAGATCGCCCAGGGATTCTGGTCCATCAGAGGCACCATGTCCTCCGCCAAGCTGGCGATGACCAGGTAACCGATCCAACCGATGATCACGATCTTCAAGATGTTCTTGATCAGTTCCATCAGCGATCGCTTCGAGAAGAGCTTCTTCAGTCCCTGCAGCGGATTTAGCTTTTCGAATTTTGGTTTGAGAGGATAAAAGGAGAAAACGAAACCAAACTGGAGCAGGTTGGCGATGATGCCGACCAGAATGATGGGCAGCATAACCGGCCAGAGAATACTCAAGAGCACTTTGGCGCCGCTAAAGAGGTAGGCGGGCAGAGCGTCCTGGGTTAACTCGATCTGACCGATCTGGCTAAAAATAAACTTATCGACGGCCACGATACGGGAGAACATGGTGCCGCCGAAAATGGTCAGAGTCACCAGGCCCGTCAGGAGAATGAGGGTGGAGTTGATCTCCATGGACTTGGCGACCTGTCCCTTCTTGCGAGCCTCCTCGCGTCGTTTGGAGGTCGGCTCTTCAGTTTTTTCCTGGAAGGACTCTTTCGATTCAGCCATGATTATTACAAATCAGCGCAGTTGACCGAGAGTGCAGTATTCCGGGTCAGGGACCGAGCAACCCGATATAACGCCACCAATCGCCCTGGAAGTTCTTCCAGAGCAGCTCGAGGATATAAACGAACATCGGCCATGAGAGGGCCAGGGCCAGCAGACCCAGACCGATTTTTAGCGGGAATCCGACGATGAAAACGTTCATCTGGGGCACCGTGCGAGCCACGATACCCAGAGCGACCTCGGATAGCAGAACCGCCGCCATCACCGGCGCTGCGATCTTGATGCCGGCCACGAAGAGTTCCCCCATCATCTTCACGAACAGGGTGACCAGGTCAGGTTGAAAGTGAACTCCCCCCAGGGGGACGGCGAGGAACGTCTCCCGCAGTCCAGCGAGCAGGAAATGGTGGCCATTTATGGTCAGAAATATCAGTATTGCGAAGAGATACTGAAGCTGTCCGATAATGGAGACCTGTTGCTCGGTGTTCGGATCGATCACATTGACGATGCCGAAACCAATCTGGATCCCCAGGTACTGGCCGGACAGTTCGACTCCGTAAAAGATGAAGTGGGTCACCATCCCGACCAGGACTCCTGCCACTATTTCGGGAAGCGCCAGCGCCATGAAGGAGATGAATCCCATATCCATTCCCGCCCACCCCTCGGGAATCCGTATCCCGGGCAACAACAAGAAGGCAATAAACACGGACATCCCGGCCTTCACGGTTACAGGGACACCGCGATACCCGAAGACGGGCATCACCGCCAGAGCGGATGCGATCCGTAAAAAGATCAGAGCCCCGAGTAGGACTTGATCCAGAGCGGGAGCCAAGTTCATCGTTTAGAGTCCGGTTGATGCGTAGAGCTAGACACGGGATCAATGGAGAGTTTCGATTGCGGCGGATTCGGTACGTTCAGCCTGATTCGGGGGACCATCGATGCGGAGGTGGATTCGGAAGGTTGTTTCTCCCCCCTTCTCGCTTTTAACTTCAATTCGGCCGGCGTGTTTTTCTACAATTCGATAGCTGATTGCGAGTCCCAGACCGGTCCCCTGGCCGACCTCTTTGGTGGTGTAGAAGGGTTCGTAGATTTTTGACAGGTTTTCCGAATCGATCCCGACGCCGTCGTCACTCACTTCTACGCAGACCTCTTCTCCCTGCTGGTAACTTCGTACCGTAATTTTACCCTTATCAGGAATGGCTTGTGCGGCATTGACCAGCAGATTCATAAAGACCTGGTTGATCTGCTGGGGATAGCACCGAACCGGGGGAATTTCCCCCAGTTCCTCGATCACTTCACCCTTATATTTCAGTTCGTTCCAGACTATATTCAGCGTGGATTGGATCCCCTCATTCAGATCGTAATCGGTCAAGCCGTTCTTATCCTGGTAAGAGAAATCTTTGAGATCGCGAACGATGGTCTTGACCCTTTCGGTCCCTTCCAGAGACTCCTTGATTACCGAAGTAAAATCGTCCAGGATGAAGTCGACTTTTTTAGCTTTTTTCAAGGCTTTCAATTCTTCCCTGGCGCCCTTCTTACCTCCGGCGAGGGCCCGGTCCACGGCATGGAAATATTCCTGAACGGTTGTGATGTACTTTCTCAGCGTTCCCAGGTTTGAGTTTACGAAGCCGATGGGATTATTGATTTCATGAGCCACCCCGGCGGCCAATTGCCCCAGGGAAGCCATCTTGTCGGCCTGCAGAAGCTGTACCTGCGCCTCCTTGAGCTTACTCAGGGTATCTTCGAGGGTTTTGTTCTGTTCGCTCAGCTCCTTGGTCCTATCACGGACGCGCTGTTCCAGGTCGTGGGTGTGGTTTCTGAGCTGTGCCTGCATGGCCAGCCGTTCGGTGATATCCCTGCCGATCCAGATGTAGCCGCCCGTGTCACCGTCATCGCTCTGAATCGGAGTCACGGTCATGGAAATAGAGATCTCCCGGCCCTCCCGGTTGACGATAGTGTGCACCTGGTCAATCATGCCACCGACCAACAGTTCGCTCAAGCTCTCCGGCTCTTTTCCCTTCGCCAACCCGGGTATGAACAGGATTGTCTTGTCTCCTTCGACTTCGGAGCGATCGTAACCGAAAAGCCTCTCAGCGCCGCGGTTAAAGAGAGTAATTTCCCCAGTGGCGTCGGTCGCGATGATGAAGTACTCAGTGGAACTTTCCAGCACGGAGTGGAGAAATTTCTGCGTCTTCAAAAGCTCGGAAGAACGCTCCTCGACCATCTTCTCCAGCTCCATCTGGTAGTTAAGGTTCTGCAGGGTCAGGCGCTTCTTCTCAATCGCCTTGGCAACACAGATGAACAGTTCGTCGATGTTGGTCGGCTTCTTGAGATAGTCATAAGCGCCTTTTTTAAGTGCCTCGACCGCGGTTTCATTCGAACCGAATCCGGTCAGCACAATCACTTCGCAATTGGAATCGACCTGTTTGAAGACCTCGAGGAGTTCAATGCCGCTGAATTCCGGCATCATCAGGTCGGTGATGACGACATCGAATTCACCTTCTTCCCTGAAAATGTGCAGAGCTTCTTCACTGCTGGTGCAGGACCGGGTTTGATAGCCCTTGAACTTGAGAGCCTGATCGAGCACGTTCACGATCGCGCTCTCATCATCGATGATGAGGATCTGATGCGCGAGTACCCCCGCCGCGCGTGGATTGCCGACGTCAGACTGTTGAATACTCATGGAATTGTTGGTTTTTCCCGCCATTGGATTGTCGTGCGTCTGGAACTCGTCAGTGGATTATGGAAAACATGCCGAAGACGTCATTGGTGAAGGCAATGAGCATATTCATAATCCAGGGCAGGGCCAGGATCAGGACCGTCACTACGGCCAAGATCTTGGGGATGAATGTCAGCGTCATCTCCTGAATCTGGGTAACCGATTGGAAGATGGACACGGCTATGCCGACCAGGAGACCGGCAAGAAGCATTGGTCCGGCGACGAAAAGAGCCGTCCAAACGGCTTGCTTGCATATAGCAATCGCCATCTGTTGAGTCATTGAATCCCCACAAAGCTTTGAGCGACAGATTGTATCATTAAGTACCAGCCGTCCACCAAGACGAAGAGCAGCAATTTGAACGGGAGGCTGATCATCACTGGTGGCAACATCAACATCCCCATGGACATCAGCACAGAAGCGATCACCATGTCGATAATCAGGAAGGGCAGATAGAGAAGGAAACCGATCTGAAACCCGATGCGCAACTCACTCGTGATGAAACCGGGGATGACCACGCGTAGGGGAAGATCCTGAGCGTTCTGCGGTTTCTCGAGATCGGCCATACCCACGAAGAGAGCCAGATCTTTCTCCCGCGTTTGAGCCAGCATGAAGGTTTTGAGTTGATCGCCGGCACCTGCCAGCGCCTCCTGCGTGGTGATTTCCTGGGTCTGCAGCGGTAGCCAATTCTCTTCGTAAATGCGGTTTATCGTCGGACTCATGATGAAGACGGTGAGGAACAGGGCCAAGCCCACAACCACCTGATTGGGCGGCACGTTCTGGGTCGCCAACGCCTGGCGAAGGAAATGGATGACAATGACGATGCGCGTAAAGGAGGTCATCATGACCAGAATTGACGGAGCCAGCGCCAGTACTGTCAACATGAGCAAGATCTGGAGAGTAACCGCCAGATCTTCCGGGCCGGAAGCCTGGTCCATACCGATGGTAATCTTGGGTAACGCCGTCTGGGCTTTTGCGGGTAGAACTCCAATGAACCAGACGGCGGCCAGGACCGTGAGTCGCCCTAAACGTCCCCTTGCTGACTCCAGGCGGCGCCTAAAGGGGTGTTGATATTGTGAAGCTCGGTTATTTATCTGCAAATTCCGACCTTTCAGTTCAAAAACACGCTGCCACTGCGGGCACCCGATTTCAATCGAGATAGCGCGAGAACATCGTGCCGAAGCTGTGTGTCCCGCTAATCGGCCGCTACCGCCTGGCAGGCTAAATCAACGACCTCATCGCCCACCTTGCCGAAGGTTGCGCTGTTGTATTCTTCCTGTGGGAATGCATCGATTCCACCGATGATCAGTTGAGTCCCGGGATAGACTTTTTTCAGCACAACAACATGACCCTCGCAGACCCTGCCCGCCCGAAGTTTATTCGCGGCCGAGATCAGTTCTTCCAATTTGGAGTTGAGTTCATGCAGGGTAGTCTGATAGCCGCGTATTCTCTCGAGCAGTTTCGGATCGATCTTGTCGCTGCTGTCCTTCTGAGTGCGAAGTCTGAAGATGATATTCTTGAGATCCTTGATATTCTGGGCAACCTCCGCCTGTTCCCGCTCATTGGAATTGATCTGTTCTTCATATTCATCTTCATCCAGGATGATTTCGACGGTGGTCGTGGCGTGCTGAATGTTTCCGAGCACTTTCGCCACGATCTCCTCCTTGGCACGCAGATGTCCCCCTACGACCGCCCCGTTGCCTTTACTGAGGTCAATGCGTTGCCCGGCATTGATGTCGGCGTGAACGCAGGTATCCCCGATCTGGACCGATCCGGCTGCTTCAATCGTCTGGTTGACGATAAATTTCACGGAGACGTCCCCCTTTGTACAGATCTTTCCCTGGCCACTTCCGGTGAAGCCCCCCTTAATGAGAACGTCGCCGTCGGCTTCAATTTGGGCGTCCTCAACGGCACCCCAGATTTCAATTTTGCCGGTCGACTTTACAGCGAAACCGGAATTGATATCGCCCTGAATAACGATATCGCCCGGAAAATCGACATTTCCCGAAGAGAAATTGACACCATTTTTCATCAGCAGGCTGGGTTCCAGGTGTACGGCGCCTGACCGTATGGACACAGACCCGGCGATTTCGGCGCGCAGTTTCAGTTCCCCCTCACCTTCGAAGAGTGTGTTGGGTCCCGCCTTGATGGAGACATCCTCGCCCTGGCGCTCGGGAACAGGTTCACCAAGCACACTCATCCCCGGTTTACCGGGCTTGGGAGGCGTCTTTTGAGCCAGCAGCGCGTTCTTCTCTACGAAGTGGATCAGACCGATTTCATGGTAATCGACCCGTCCGCCGGCCAGCACTTTGGGGCGAGGTTTATCCTCTGTTTCGAAGTAATACTCGATCTTTCCGTCTTCCGCATCGACAGGTGGCACGCCGCGCGCAACTGCAACCTGTTCTCCCCACTTCCGGGATTCGACCAGAGAGTTAATGGTCTCGTTGTTGATCCCCCAGGTCACACCGGCATCTGCGATGGCTTGCGTGATCCGGCCGACAATGGCTGTTTTTCCATCATCCTCCACATCTTTCCCGAGTCTGGGGCTGATACTCACTGCGGCTTCCATCCCATCAGGACTGATAAAGACCTCGATGTCCCGATTCGAAACGTGCCGATCACCGCTCTTTGAGTCCATGTGACACCTAGAAGTTAGTTACAGAGGCTACTGCTTGTTCCCTAAACACGATTCTCTTCCCCGGCGGGTCAGTGCTTCTGTCCGGAATCGGAGCCCAATTCCTTCAACAGCGAGACACCACCCTCAGTAGAACCGATTAAAATTTTATGCCCTTCGACCTCGAGCAGATGCACAGTTCTCTTGGGGCCGATGGCCTTGACCGCGACGATCTTGATCGAATCGCCCTTTGTAATCCCCTGGGGGATGACGTGCAGATATCGCCTCGCCAACCAGGCGACCAAGAAAATGATCGCCAGGACAAGCACTAATGCTCCCATCGCCTTGAGGGACGAGGCGAACATATTCGGAGTACTCTGCTCCTCAGCCGCTAGGACGCCGGGTGCGGCTGCACCCAGCAAAAACATGGCGTAGAATACCCTTTTTAGAATTTCTGTAATTCTTTTCATTTCAGTGTGTTGATGCGTTCTTCCACCTTAACCAGGTCGGTGATGCGGATGCCGAAATTCTCGTCGATGACCACCACTTCGCCCCGGGCAAACTTCCTGTCATTGATCAACAGATCCACGGGTTCACCCGACAGTTTGTTCAGCTCCACGATCGATCCGGGGCCTAAATCCAGGATATCGCGAATGAACATGCTGGTGCGTCCCAACTCGATAACAACGGGCAGTTCAACATCCATGAGTACATCAATATTCTGGGCACTGCCCCCGGCAGCCTCCGGCCCGAGTTCCTCGAACGCTGCAGCCCGGACTTCCGGCGCCTCACCCATCGCTTCGTCATCATCGAGATGCATGGGCGGCAGCGGGGGATCCCCATCTTGCTCGACAGGGGCTTCCCTCCGGAGGGTCTCAATATCCTGCATGGTCTGCGATGACAGGAGCAGGGTCAACCTTCCGGGATCAAATCCCTGGACGCCCAAAAGAACATCCGCCCTGAAGAAGGATTCCCACTCTTCTCCCCGGCTCTCGACGGCTTCGAGTGAAGTCTTCACTTCGCCCAGTTTAATGTCTGCATCAGAAAGGCCGTTTAATCCTTCGCTGATGATGCCATTGACCTGATTCAACAACTCCCCGATGCTTTCGAGATGGTCGTCAGCCGAAAACTCCGCTTTGCCGTCTCCCATGCGCATCAGGTCCGCCCACACCGCAGCCCAGCGGGGTGAGAGGATAAAGGCCAGCTCATCTGAAAACCCTTCAGTGAAAACCGCCAACGCACAGACCGACTCGCCCGGATAATCTGACGCCAGTTGTTCCAGATCTACCGGCTGAATCTCGCCCAATTGCACTTTGGTTTCATGATTTAAAGCCATACTGAGAGAGCTGGCAACACTCTCAAAAATGGGCCCTAAAATCTGTGTTACGTTTTCGAGAGAATTCGTCATCTTTACGGTGCCTCCCCTAATGAAGCGGCTTTACGCCGGGCACTCCCGTGAATTTCACCTTACCCTTCACAAAGACCGATAGTGAGTCGTCCGTTTTGGTCTCCAGCTTTAAGACGTCATCACATTGGAATGAGAGCAGCTCCCGGATGGTGATGCGGGCTTTTGACAGTTGCACGACCACCGGAATGTTTGCCGCCAGGAGATTCTGATGCAGCATGACGCGGTCAGTCTCGTTCGGTAGTTTGCTCGTCCCGATCACCGCCTGGCTGGAGAGCTGCGGTAGAATTGGTTCGAGAATGTAATAAGGGATGCAGACGTTCATCTGGTAGCTGAGCCCCTTGACCTTCACCTCGATGAAGATGACGGCGATCGTATCCGACGACCTGGCGATCTGAACGAATTGAGGATCGGTCTCGAAGGAACTCAGTTTGCTGTCCAGGTCCGCCGCCTGACCCCAGACTTCGTTCAGCAATTCGATCATATTGTTGATGATATTGCGAACGACATTCTGCTCTATAGCGGTGATCTCCCGGGACTCAACTGTGCCCTCCCCCGTACCACCGAGCATCCGGTCCACCAGGAAGAGGAGCAGCGAAGGGGACAGCTCCATGAGAATCTTGCCGTCCAGTTTCTGGCTTTGCAGGACGTAGATGCTCGCGGGAGAGGAGAGGGACATGGTGTATTCGGAATAGGTGACCTGATCGATGGAAAGAAGATTCACGTCCACCATCACCCGGAGCACGGTCGATAGATAAGTCGCCAGAAGCCGCGAAAAATTCTCATGAATTGTGCGCAGGGATCGGATCTGGTCCTTCGAAATCCGGTCTGGATGTTTGAAATCGTAGACGTGGAAGCCTTTCGACTCCCCATCTCCATCCAGTTCGAATTCCTGCGATTGCGAGACGTTGGAGAGTAACGCCTCGATCTCTTCCTGTGACAGTATCTTATTCATCTACCCTTCCGGATTGCGGTTTGAGTTCGGTAACGGTGCATTGCCGGGCACAATCATTCGATCTCTCTATTGGAAGACGTACTTCACGAAGTAGAGCTTTTCCACCTGGCCTTCTTCAAGGTAGTAGTTGACCGCTTTTAACAGAGACTTGCGGATCTTTTCCCGGTAGCTGATATCCGACAAGACGGTCATCTCCTGGCCGGCCAGCAGAGTGATCAGGTTATCCCGTATTTGCGGTTCCAACCTTTCCAGATCATCCTTGATGTGCCGCTGATGATATTCCAATCCCAGGGATACCACCAGGTGACGTCGTCCTCCAGATCTCGCCGGATTGATGACCAGACTGTTGATCATGTAGATGCCCTCATCGGGCTCCGCACTCTCGCCCTCTTCGCCGCCATGGCTGCCTCCACCGGAATCTTCCGCTTTCGCTTGTCTCTCGTCGGCGGCAACTTCATGCTGTGATGTCGTTTCGCCGGGACTGAAGAAGACGGTCTGGACCACCAGCCTCGACGCCAGCACGACGCCGACGACGGCGAATACGATCACAATGATATTTAAAGGCTTGCCCATCATGGCATGACACCTCTACGTTGATATTATCTGACTTTAAATCTTCGCTTTCTTTCCAGGTTTTCCTGCAGTCGTCCTAACCTGATCCTCTCGTATCCGTATAGCCTGCTAGGTCCCAGCCTCATCTTTTGGATGTTTCGGTTCATCGCTGACGTCCGGTTGGTTGGCGGCCTTGCGGTAGCCTTCATCGTTGTCGGAGCGGATGCGCCGCCTGAATTCCACCACCGCGGTGACGATGTCGATGATCCCTTCCTTCACCATGATTTTCTTGCCCGTTGTCAGGGTGATCAGACTGTCGGGAAGGACTTCGACGAACTCGATCAAGTCGCTGTTGACGACCAACGAAGATCCGTTCAGTTTAGTCAATTCAATCATGCATGAACCTTAAGGCTTATTCTGGTGCCCGGCGGGGAATACCCCGCCGGGCAGCCTACTTTACTACATCCGCTTTATCCGTAACAGTTCATCCAACATCCGGTCCGATGTCGTAATCACCCGCGCCGAGGCCTGGAAGCCCCGCTGCGCCACGATCATATCGGCGAATTGCTTGGAAATATCTACGTTGGACATCTCCACGTATCCCGAATGGACTGAAGAGCCCAGGTTAGACAGGGGCAGACCGTAGATCGGATCACCGGAATTGCCGCTGATCCGGTAGAAGTTGTCTCCTCCTTTGAGCAATCCCTGCGGGTTGTGGAAATCAGCCAGCACGATCTGCGCCAGCGTCAGGATCTGATCGTTGGTGAACGATCCCTGGATGGTGCCGTTCTCGTCGATAGAGACGTTGATCAGGTCCCCCATACCGTAACCGTCCTGATTCTGGACGATGGTTGTGGTAGTGCTGGAGAACTGGGTCATGCCGTCAACACCCCCGACCATACCCGCATCCAGCTCGATGTTGACGACCGGAGCGGCGCCGTTATTCGGGTTGAAAGAGAACGACAGGACGCCTCCATTGTAATTGAACGATTCCAGCGATCCGTCATCGTTAAAGGTCACCGTCCCCGTGTTGCCGCTGATTACCTGGGCAGGGCTTTCCACCTCGACTTCCCAGTTCCAGAGGTTGGTCGTGGCCGTCTTGGTGAAGTTGACGTTGAGGACGTGCTCACCGCCCAGGGAGTCATAGGTCACGATCGAGGTGACATGGGTGGTATCGTCCGTATCGATCACGAGGTTACCGGCCGCCAGTCCTCCCGGAGGTGTGGTCGTGTTCGGCGATGCATACACCGTGACGCCCCCGCCTCCCAGGTCGGTGATGTTGGTGATCAGACCGGTGGTCTCATCCGCTTCAAGGGTCAGATTCGTTACGATGGCGGCACCGCCGTAGGACGGTACGAAGGAGTCGGAAGCCACCAGAGTCGAGGCCAAGCCGTCCGTCCAGTTGGTACTCCAGGCGCCTCCACCGGCCCCATTGTCGAAGACCTGG
>JALGZU010000660.1 GCA_025774735.1 candidate division LCP-89 bacterium
GGTTGGATAAGGGAGAAAGCCTCCATTTGCAACCCACACATCCAACTTCCAAACCTCGCTCTCTTTTCGCTCCAATTCCACTTTTTCGATGCTGATCCGGGGCAGAAGATTCACCAGATCCCGTACAAAGGGAAGCATTCCCGATACTAGAGCCTCAGCTTCATCTGCGGGAGGCACCAGGTCACTGTAGGGCATCTTCCCGCCGATCTCGACTTGCCCGAGCGTGGGATGATCGAAAATCTCCCAGGATAAAAAAGCATCTTGCCTATAGTCATAGAGCGCCTTTTCAGCATCGTCTGCACCGTCATCTTCATCCGTTCCGGCGCGGCGTAGCATCCCGGCGATCCTCTTCGTGGTCATTTTTCCACTCTGCAATCCCTCGATAATTTTCACCCCCGACAGATGCTCGGACATACCTCCCGCTTCCAAGAGTTCGTCGATCTTCTCCTCGCCAAGCTGGATGAACTCCTCGTTGGACATCTTCTCGATGGCTTCGGGCGATAGTGTCGTATCCGCGTCATCCACTTTCTTTTTCACGACCGGCACGGTCCAGAAGTCCAGGCTAAAACTGGGCACGCCGTACTGGTAATAAGCCCATTCTTCAATTGACCCATCGCAGAAACCGGGTGGATCAAGACGCTCACCGCCCAGTCCCGCTTCCTTCAGAAAATTGTTATACCGCTTGCTTATCTCTTTCCAGTAAGGGAGGTCTTTCTGGTCTGGATTCATCGCGGCTCCGGCGCCCAGAATCCTGAGAATCCTCTCTTCGCTCAGATCAGGATAACCCCACATGTCGCGGAAGAGATCCGTAATCTCACTGAGAGGTAACTCCGTGTCGGGTTCCAGACCCAACCTCTCAGCGTACCTTTTGGGTACTTTGTATTTTCCGCCGGTAATTTCCGCTCTCTTCTTGTTTTCAGGAACGGCCTTCAAGCTGTTACTGCGACCAAAGGTCAACACCAGGGCAATTTCCGGATGATCGAAGGCTAATCTCATGATTGCTTGGGATTCGGCTTCACTGGCAGCCCAGAGCCCATCCGTCGATGTATAGTGTTCGAAATTGTGGGGAAAGTTGTGACCGGGATTCACGCCACCCGGACCGTCCTCATTGTACCTCCCATCACTGTCATCGTCCAGGCCTTCGCTGAACAGACGGTACATTCCCTTTTCGCCCTTCGCAGCATCCGCTCTTTTCATAAGCAGCGGATTTGCTTCGACCAGGAGCCACTTACCTTCCGGGTGGATCTGTCGCATGGTGGTGATGTAGCCGTCTCCGTTCAAATCGTCAGGGCCATCCTCATCGATCGCGTCGTCATTGTCGGCATTGATCGGCTTCTCGTTCAGAAAATTTTCGCCGAGGGGCTGGTGGAAATAACGCGCATGGCCGTCCGGGTTACCGAGCGGCACAATATACCAGCGGAACGCTTCGAGTTCGGTCTGCCATTCAGTCAGGAGCAATCGGGAAAGTTCGAGAGCTGCTTCACCCGCCAGCGGACAATTTCCTTCCATATTTGCCACCACCAGCACAGCGGGCAGAGCTTCACCCTCCGGGCCGATCTCCAGCATTAGAAGATCGCGTCCGCCAGGCGTCTGCCCGAGTTGATGAAGCTGCGCGGTTTTCTTATGCTCCTTCACCAACATTTTCAGATCGCTTTCGATCTCCGTAGGAGTTCGAAAAGAAAACTTTTTTTCACCTGCATGCGGGGTAGAACCGGCAGCCAGAGCCAGTACGGTCAGTGCAACCGCCCATCCTATCATTCTTTTCATTCACTACTCCGGAAACGTATTCTATTGTACTCGTAGGTACGAAGAGTCTCAGTTAAATATATGCAAATTAATTGACAAAATCAAGGAAAGTGGTGGCGAGTGCCTTATGACAGAGTAAACGGACATTATTCAGGAGGGAAAAAGTTGAGTACCGGACTATCGGCGTTTCCCGTACTGCTCTTTCAAAGCTTCCTTGAAGATCTCGCCCGACCCGGTTTTGGGTAGTGCTGAAAGGAATTCAATCGATTGGGGCACTTTAAAGGTGGTCAACATCTCCCT
>JALGZU010000661.1 GCA_025774735.1 candidate division LCP-89 bacterium
GGGCTGGTGCACAGCGCTGCGAGCACGCCCCGCACCTTGTTCGCCACCATGCTCATCCCGATGCCGGAACCGCACACCAACACCGCCCTTTCGGAAATGCCGTCGGCCACGTCCCGGGCGGCCAGGATACCGTAATCAGGATAATCTGCGGAGTTCTCATCGAAACAGCCCCGGTCGAAGACGTCATGGTCGTCTGCGACAAGCTTCGCCTTGATACGCTCTTTTAAAGCAAATCCGGCATGATCGGATGCCAGTGATATTTTCATGTCACGTTATTCGCTGATGGCGACACGGAACGATCTAAGTCGTCAAAGATGACGAACTGGATCGGGATTGACTACTTCTGGGAAATCTGTTCGAGATACGTCTCGATATACCTGATTTCAGACCAGCCCAGGTTGATCCAGTCGTAACTGCCGCCCTCCTTCGGATCCTTGTCGTTCTGGTGCATGAACCAATCTGAATACTCCGGAATGAGTTTCGATTCCTTTAGATAGTTCATGTGGTTTCTGGCCTGTTCCATTACAGAGTAGTCTCCGGTGTTGCGCGCATCCCGGTACAGCCCGTATGCGATCAGATAGACCAGCTTGTCGTAGTACGTCGGGGGATCGCCCCCGATCTTGTCGTCGGCAGCCGCTTCGTACAGGGAAGCGAGAGCGACGTAAGCGGCTCCCATCTTCGCCTGCTTAGACAGCGCCCGGCGCGCGTAGGTGCGGGCCTGTGAGTAACTGCCCATCTCGCGATAACAGTTGCTGGCAGCGACCATGGCATCGGTATTATTCGGATCGAGTTTCAGCACGTCGAGACAGGCGTTCACAGCGGACCGGTAGTTACGCAAGTTTTCATACACGCCGGCGCTGGCTTCCAGAGCACGCACATTGTCGGGCTCCTTTTCCAGGATGATTTGCAATTGTGCCAACGCTTCGTCATTGCGCAAAACGTCAGTGTAGGCCCTGGCGAGCTCGAATTTTTTCTCCAGGTCTTCCGGAAATTGAACCACCGCGGCTTCTAAAGAAGAGATGTATTCATCCGGACTCAAATGCCTCCGGACCAGGTCGGCCAGGATGTCGGCGATCTCCTTGTTCTCGGGCTCCTGTTCGAGGATTCTCCGGTACATTTCGATCGCCTCCAATTGGCGGTCAACCCGAGTGTACAATTCGGCCAGCGTTTTCTGGTACTCGATCTCCTCGGCGTTGTACAAGACCGCGGCCTCGTAGTGCACCACGGCGCTGTCCAGCAATCCCTGGGTCCGGTAAATGTGTCCCAGGCTGGCGTGGATATAAGCGTCATCCGGGAAGGCGATCAAGCCCCGCTGGTACACCATCTTGACGGAATCCGCCGGGACGTTCATCTGGATGTAGCACTGTGCCCATTTGCCGTAATCGTTGAACACGTTGCCCGTATCCTTATCGGCAAGTTCGGCGTAATACCTCGCCGCATCTCCCCAGGCCTTATTGTTGTAATGGGAGTAAGCGAACGATCGGATGATCTTTAACTCCCGCGCTTGCACCTCGCGTAGGGAATCCGCCAGAGCTTGCTGCTGCTCGGAGGTCAGATCAGGTTGGTCTTGCACAGATGGCGGTGGTGCGCAGCCGGCCATCGCTCCCAGCATGACTGCGGCGATTAGAATACTGAAAATGTATAAGCGTTTCATGATTTCTCCGCAACCCTTTGCGAGCTTAATTCGCCGCGGGTTATCTCCATTTATCTATCTTTTTATTAATTATTTTCTCTGTTGCTGTTGGGTCACTATTCCCAGGATCGCTTGGTGCGCAGAAACCAGGATTCGCCCAGGTTTAAGCCCATGTGAAACTTGATGATGCTCTCCTGCCCCCCGTTTACGGAAAGATCCCCCCTCTGTCCATATTCCAGGGAGAAGTCGAGGCGGTGCCTGCCACCACGGAAAGGAACGCTCAGCCCCGCCGAGACGTAATAGCTCTCGATCGAATTGCTTTGACTTTCCACGTAACCGTTCTCATACCTGCCCCCGAAACGGTATTGCAGGCGCTTGAAAAACCAGTCATCGTCCCAGCTCCCCGGTGAC
>JALGZU010000662.1 GCA_025774735.1 candidate division LCP-89 bacterium
GGAGACGGCCAGCGCCGGATTGATGATCTCCAGCCCGGCGGGGAGCGGGTCGACCAGGGCCACATGGTAACGGCGGTTGTCTGCCACCATCGTGACACGTACACGGACACGGGCGCCGGCTTTTATGTGCCAGGTTCCATCTTCATCCTGGGTCACGTCCCCGGGATCATCAACGGCCTCATAAACCCGTTGGACGACGAAGCCCATCTCGGCCGGGTCGAGCTTCAAGCTCGTGGGGGCATAGCGCAGTCCCAGCCGGTAGTAAAGCCGGCCTGCGCCATCTTGGGAAAGGATCAGGTTTTGTTCATCGCCATCCCCCATCGAATCCATCAGGTAGTCCATGGGGATATCGATCTCATGCCGCTCGGTGGAATAGCCGTGAAATTCGCTGCTTCCGGCGTAGGTATCACCCAGCCAGATTCGGGCGACGAAGTCCGGCTCTTCGGATTCGAAGGTGTCGAAGTAGCGGTCCAAGGCCAGCAGGACAAAGACGTTCTCCTGGGTGTTGTACCAGCGCCCTTTGGTGCGATGCGCCAACAATCCGGTGACCACTTTGGGGATCAGGTCGGCTTGGGGATTGTCAGCGATGAGGGCATCGAGGAGGAGGGCATCGGTGCGCCGGTTGGAGTGCAGCAGGAGGTAGGCATCGTCGGCGTAGGAGGTGGTAAAGTTTGCCGCCCCGGGTGTTTCGACCGCCCGGTTGTTGACATGGCGGCGGATTTCATCCAGTTCATTTTCAATCCCTGGGGCATCCAACAAGGCCTGCCACAGCCAGGCCAGGGCATCAAGGGTCAGCCCATCCACACCGGCCTCATGATACAAATTGAGCGCTTTATAAGGGTCGGAATCACCCATTCTGTCGCGGACATAGAGGGCATAGGAACTGATCGTTCGGCGAATCTGCTCGCTGTACCACCAGGGGTAATGATCCTCGATATTACGGAGATAATTGAGGACATCCTGCCACATATTTTCAGGGACTTCGAAACCCATCTCACGCGCCCTTTGGAGAGCGTGGGCCACGTGGACGGTGTTGAAGGGGATCGAATCCCTCCCGCGCCGCCAGTAAGGGAATCCCCCGTTGTAGTTCTGGAGTTTCTTTAACTCGGCGATATCCCGTACGACCGCGGCTTCCATCGCTTCCGGTGATGGCAGCCCATCGGCCTCGAAAGCGGCCAGCACATCCCGCAGGCCGGCTACAGCCAGGATGCGAGAGGAGAGCTGTTCGGAGCATTCGTAGGGGTAGGACACGAGGTAAAGTACAGCATCGGTGAGTGCCTGCAGAGCGGTGGAGGATGTGGTGATTTCCAAACCGCCGTATTGCGGGAAGACACCTTCTGGGGATGCCACCGGCTGCATCACGGCACCCGAGTCGACCACGCCGTATGTGGCGAAGGCCTCTGTCGTCGCCGGGGTATATACCGGCAGTGATACCAGGGCTGCATCTGCAACTCGGCCTGATACGGCCGCAAAGCGGAAGTCAGCCGTTCCAGCGGACACAGTGGTCCCAGGGAAGCGGACTTCGATCCGGTCTCGTGCCGGGACGGTGACCCGCAGGCCAGCCGCTCCGGTGAGTTCAATGTTGGTGGCCTCGGCGACGACTTCAACGGTCATCGAGTCATCGGTCTGGTTTTGCAGCACCACAGGCAATTGGAATTGATCACCGAAATTGAGGAAACGAGATGCAGACGGACGCACCATGAGCGGTAGGCGGGCCGTCAGACTGGATTCAGCGGAACCGAACCGGCTCCCGCCTTCATCTACCGCGACGACCATTATCCGGTAACGGGTCAGGTTGTCGGGCAATTCCACCTCAACGGCGGCCTTGCCATTCAGATCAGTGCGGGTAGATGGGGCAAAAATGGCGAGTGGGTTGAAATCCGTCCTCACAGCGATGGGTGTTGGTCCAGCTTCACCGCCGCCTAACCCCCCGACGGCATCTTCCATCTTCATTTCCGACGGTGCAGCGGGGGCAGCCTCTTCCAACTCTAAGGCGCTATCAGCCACCGCCCCCAACAATTCCCTACTCGCTACTTGAGTGGGG
>JALGZU010000663.1 GCA_025774735.1 candidate division LCP-89 bacterium
GAGGAGGATTGGTCCGACCTGTACCGCGAGAGCCGCACGACCACCTACTCAGCAGGCGCCAACGCCACGTACCAGTACGGCAATCACCACCTGCTGAAATCGGGCATGGAAGTGCGGTCACTGGATATCGACATGCTGGACATTGACGAACTGGAGATCGGCCCGGACAACCAGCCGACGGGGATCGTGGATATGTATGAAGAAAATCCCGTCGAACTGGCGGCCTACGTCCAGGACAAGATCGAAGTTTCCTACCTGGTGGTGAATGCTGGCCTGCGCTGGGACTGGGTGGATCCCCGTTCGGAGGGGTGGGCAAATCCGGAGAATCCCGATTCCGGTCTGGCCGCCGCCGAGCCTCAGCAGCAGTTGAGCCCCCGGTTGGGGCTGGCTCACCCGATCACCGAGGATATCAGTCTGTACTTCGCCTACGGTCACTTCTTCCAGTACCCGCACTACTCCAGCCTGTTCATGAACACGGCCTACCTGGATACGGACACGCTGGCCAACCGCTCCCAGGGTATTGTGGGCAACCGCATGCTGAAGGCTCAGAAGACGGTCGGCTACGAAGTGGGGCTGAAGGGAAACCTGACCGACGTTCTGGGCTTCACCCTGACGGCCTACTACAAAGACATCACGGATCTGGTGGGCAGCAAGCAGGTGCGCGTGGGTACCTGGTACAACTACGGCCTCTTCCGGAACATCGATTACGCCTCCGTGGTCGGCGTCGAATTGGGCCTGCACCGCACACTGGCGGATCACTGGTCTCTGGAAGGGAATTACACCTATTCCGTGGCCAAAGGCAACTCCTCCGAACAGACGGTAGGCTACTGGAATGCCTACTACCAGGAACCGGAAGTGCAGCAGGAGTATTACCTCGATTTCGACCGTCGCCACGTGCTCAATGCGGTGTTCGTTTATCAAAGTGGCCAGCTTTATCGGAAGAATTTTTTCAGCAGCCTGGCTTCGGATATCACGGTGGGGGTCATTGCCACCTGGGCCAGCGGTCTGCCTTACACGCCCTATACCGGGGCTGGCGAACGTCTCGCCGTGACCAACTCGTCCCGCATGGATCCGAGCGCCACAGTGGACCTGCGTTTTTCCAAGGTGCTGACCCGAGCTCCCCTGGAAGTGACATTCCTGGCCGACGTTGACAACCTGTTCGACCTGGTGAATCCCCTGCGGGTCAACACCCGCACGGGCGAACCCTGGGAGAGCCCCCTGGTGAGCAACGAGATCGACTTCGATTATAACCACGATCCCTCCAAGGTGGACATACCGAGGATGATCAAAGTCGGAATTCAGGCGCGGTTCTAATCCAGTTCGTTGCGCGGGGGATCCAAGCAGCAGCTTTCCCGCGTCAAAGACATCAACCAGTTGCATATCTCGTGACGGCAAACATGCGCATATTTACATTACTCTGCATCCTCCCGGCGCTCGCCTGGAGCCAGATCCAACCTCTGCCCAGTCCTCACGTCCTGAAAGATCCGGACCGCGTTTTCCGACCGGATGGAGTTCAGTCCGTCAGCGACCGGGCGATTGGCCTGATGGACAAGGGGGAACTGTCGAATCTGATTTTCAACTATGGCATCCTGTCCGACTTCCATCTGGGCACACCGGCTTTGCACTGGCCCCGCGAGGGGGAAGACGTGCAGCATTACGGCTTCGGCGTCAATCTGATTCTGGTGGCGGACGGGCAGGTGATTTCTTCGATATACGATCCCTCGTCCACACAACTGGATTTCGGCTGGGAAGCGGCTGACGGTTCAATGGGACTTTACTACAATGATAACCGCACCGATTACAACACCGCCAGCGATGGTTTGACGCCGTTCCTGGCGTTCAGCGACGTGCGGGATACCTGGCCGCTGGTCGCTGGTGTACCGACCTGGCCCGGATACTGGCGGGAAAACCTTGAGAGTCCCGGGCAGTTCGTCGAAGGCGAGTTCGTATCGGATCGCGACATATTCGGCGTTCTGCAGGATAATTACGGCATGGGATTGACGATCAAGCAGACGGCATACAGCTACGGGCGACCCTACGCTT
>JALGZU010000664.1 GCA_025774735.1 candidate division LCP-89 bacterium
AGCAGCCGAAAATGATCGTCGCTCAGCGCAATTTTGGGAACCCCGATTCGCCGGCTGATCTTCTCCATGAAGTGCTTTGAAAGGGCCGGGATGTCATCCAGTCGCTGGCGCAGGGGTGGCACCTCGATAGGGAAAACACTCAGGCGATAATAAAGGTCCTGCCGGAACTGCCCTGCCATCACTTCTTTATCCAGGTTGCGGTTGGTCGATGAAATTATCCTGACATTTACACTTCGAGTAGAATCGTCGCCAACCCGCTCGAATTCGCCATCCTGCAGAATGCGCAGGAGCTTGCCCTGCAGTTCCAGAGGTATCTCTCCCACCTCGTCCAGAAACAGCGTCCCGTTGTTGGCAAGCTGGAATCTTCCGATACGATCTCTTAAGGCTCCGGTAAAGGCTCCCTTGACATGGCCAAAAAACTCGCTCTCGAACAGCTCTTTCGGAATGGCCGAACAGTTGACCTTGATCATGGACCGGTCGCGACGCTGACTGCGTTCATGGATCGCTCGTGAGATCAATTCCTTACCGGTACCGGTTTCGCCAAGGATAAGGACCGCGGCATCGATCGGAGCAACCTGGTCGACTTTCTCCATTACCGCTTTCAACGACCCGCTGGCTCCAATAATCTCGCCGTAATTGTGGTCAGATTTAATCTCTTCCTTCAGATAAACATTCTCTTCCTGCAGACGGTTTTTAAGCCTTCGAACCTCTGCCAAGGCTTCCTGCAGAGCCAGCTCCGCCTGTTTTCGCTCCCTGATTTCGACTTTTATCCGCTTTACCTGTTCGGCATTATCCAGAGCACACCCTATCGACTTCCCGATGGATAGGAGCGTTTCCTTCTCATAATCAGACAACGGGTCCCTTTTTTCGCAAATCAGGTTCATAGCCCCAATGACCTTATCCTTCAAAAGCACCGGCACCGAAATAGCGCAAACCAGGCCCTCCCGAACCAGTTCCTTCTGAACGATGGAATACAGGCGGGTATCCTTCGATATATCATAGCTGGCAACAACATCTTTCCGGGTTACGGACAGTCCGGTCAGGCTCCCCTCTACCGGCAGGGTGCTTCCGACACGGAGCGTTTCCCCACCGAAACCTTTGGCGTGGAGCAGTATCAATTCACCGGAATCCTCGTCCAGCCGGAATATCACCACTGATGGAAACTGGATATAATCCATCATGCAATTGACGGACTCTTCCACCACCGACTGGAAATCAAGGGAACGGTGGAGTTTGTCGACAATTTCGTTTATCGCATCAAGGGATTCGTTCCTGGCCTCGAGAACCAGCCGGGATTTTTCCAGGGCTTCCTCGACCTCTTTGTAAGCCGTGATATCATGAAAGAAGATATTTATGTATCGATTATTCTCGAACTCAATCGACCTCATCGATTCCTCGACGGGGAAACACCTGCCGTTCTTCGTAGTGTACTCCGAATTTAAAACAAGCGTCTCTTCGTTCTCTACTTTCGTTCTGAAATCGGCCCATTTCGTGATATCGAATTCGGAATTAATATCGGACAGCAAAAGCGACGTAAGTTCTTCTAGTGTGTATTCAAGGCCAGAACAGGCCGCTTTGTTGGCGTCGCAAATCTCTCCTTCGGGGCCAATCCACAGGACTCCAGCGGCTGAATTCTCAATAGAAAGGTGAGATATTCTCATGGATTTATCCGCATCGGATCGGATGGGTCGTGACATATTTTCTCCTGTTAGTCGGGCGGACAAACAGCCACCGTAGCTAATAGTGGTCAACTACGATACGCGAAATTTCGCAAAAATGCCAGTTAAGAAGTGGTTTCCGCGAAATTTCGCGGCCCCTCAACTACGGGCGCTGGCATCTTAACATATTGACATTAAACGTCTTATACTAATTCTCAGACTATGGCACGCTCTTCGCTATGGATTCCGACAGAAAGAAGAATATAGCGGGCTGAATGAGGTAGACGATACCCATGCCAGACTCAACAGATTTGCAGACGACAAAAAGGCACTCCGGTTAAGATATTGGGAGTGGTGCGCGCTGAGTTCTCAGCCGCCTGACGAT
>JALGZU010000121.1 GCA_025774735.1 candidate division LCP-89 bacterium
ATGGGAACAAAGGGGGCGTTGGCCCTGTGGCTGTTGTAATGGATGGCTCGGGCGACCAGCTCCTTACCCGTGCCGCTTTCGCCCGTAATCAAGGCGGTAGCGGTGGTTTTTGCCGCCCGGACGATGGTATCGTAGACCGTGCGCATCGGTTCGGAGTCGCCAATCAAGCCGTGCAGTTTTATCGCATCACCGACGGATTCTTTGATCTTCGCCTTGCGCCGTTTCAGCTTTGCGAGTGAACTCTCAACGGCGGTGAAGAGCTCATCGTCGGTGAACGGCTTGGCCAGGTACTCTTCGGCGCCGGTCTTGACCGCCTCAACGGCTCCGTTGATGGAGGCGTACCCGGTGATCATCATGACTTCAGTCCCTTTGAAATTTTCCCGCACGTGCCGCACCAGGTCCATGCCGCTGATCTTGGGCATCTTCACTTCCATGGCGCCAGGAGCCGTGAAGACCTTGTATCCCCGCGTCGATAAGTTCCTCTGCAACACCTCCAGCGTGGTCGCTTGATCGTCCACGACCAGGATGCTCTCTTTTCGCTTTGATTTACCCATGTATCCCGGTCTCCTCGATTTACCCATGTATCCCGGTCTCCTCCTCGCTGTGAGTTTTATGCAATGGCAGCTGAATTTCGAATCGAGTTCCCTTGCCTACCTGGCTCTCAACGTGAATCATCCCCCGGTGGGACATGACGATGCCGTGCACTACGGGCAGCCCCAATCCCGTCCCCTCATCGACGTCTTTGGTCGTGAAAAAGGGAATGAAAATCTGCTTCAAAACCTCCTTATCCATGCCGCTGCCCGTGTCTTCGACGACGAGTAAAATCGATGCGGCATCAGCTTTGGTCTGCACCGTCAAGGTCCCGCCTTCCGGCATTGCCTGAATGGAATTCACGACCAAGTTGACCAGCACCTGGTTCAGTAGTCCCGAATCGGCCGTGATTTCGGGCAGATCTTTGGCCAGTTCCCGCACCAGCTTAATTCCGGCTTTGGCGCAGCGCGCTTCAAAGAAGTAGAGACCCTCCTCCACCACCGTGTTCAAATTGACCTGCCTCTTATGCGATGGAGCTTGCCGGGCGAAGACCATCAACTTCTTGATGATCTCCCGGGCATGCAGAGATGCGTTGACGATCTTACTCAAATCACCCTCTGCCTGCTCCGGCAGACCGGGCGATTTCTGCGCCAATTGCGCAAATCCCAGGATGTTGCCCAGAGGTTCGTTCAGTTCATGGGCCACGCCTGCGGCCAACTGCCCTATGGTCGCCAGGCGGTCGGCGTGCCTGAGCTGATCCTGCAGTTTCCCTTTTTCCTCTTCGGCCTGCTTCCTCTCGAGGATGTGCGCCAGATCTTTGGCGATGGCGTCGATCAGATTTCTCTCTTCCTTTAGAAATGGTCCCTCGTCGAGTTCCCGCCTCTCCTCGGCGTAAATCACCTCAATCTCACCGCGCCGGTGGCCATCCACGATAATTGGAGCAGTCAGCTTCTGTGATCCTCCCCGGAAAACCTTCGTCTTATAGGCCCGGCCGTCCAGCGTGATGCGTCCCGAGGTGATATCCGGGTAGAGCCAACCCGGGGGAATCAGTTCGATGATGCCTTCCATGATCTGGTCGAGCGTTAAATCGGGATCTTCCACCAGTCGCACGATCCCATAAAGGCAGGTTAGCTCCTTGACCCGTTCACGCAAGGCGATCTGCGTCCGGCGGGTGGCAACGGCGATACCCAGGATGCTGGCCAGGCCTTCGTAAAACTCGATGGTTTTTTTGGTGAAGGCGTTCTTTTTAATGCAGGAAAAATGCAGCAATCCCCGGTTTTCACTGTCAATGGCAAAGGGAATCACGGTAACGGATTTGTAGTCAGTGCCTAGATCCATCATCACTGCCGTCTCCCTGTTCCGACCTTTCACCGGAAGCGATGAGATATCGACCACATCCCCCGTACAGAAACTCCCGTAATCCGTGATGTAAGGAAGCGTTCGGTCTATATTCTCGCTGAGAATGTAGCCTTTTAGGATCTCGATGGCTGTAAGACCGGGATTCGGTTTTCCTTTCCCGGAGTACACCTGGTCACTTTTTAGAATGTTCACTTTGGCTGTGAACGACGGATGACGGTTGACCTCGCAAACAAACCACTTGCCGTAATCGCCCGTGCGCACCTCCATCGCGTCACACGAAGCATAGTCGAGAAGAATTTTGGCCGTTTCGCGCAGGAAATCGAACCGGGGTGTGCCGCGGTGAGCCAGATTCAGGATCTTGTGCGATATGGCTCGAAAGTCCGATAATAGGGCTCCGCTGAGGGTGTCGTTCACTCCGGTTGGGCTCATCATTTCTATCTACGGTAATACTTATTAATCCTCAAATATACAAAAAACACATATGCATTTCAAGCGGAATTCCGATGGAACGCCTCGCAGTATTCTTCCGGTGTCCATATCATCTGGCTGAAAATCCCTCAATCCACCTCATCACAACGGGTTATTTTTGTAAAGTGAAATTGCTGGCCTCCTGACATGCAGTCAGGTGGTCTCGTGCGGAAAATATCCGAATCTCAGTAATCTTGCAGTAGTGGTGCAGTTGTTAGTAGAGTTTTTGCCTGAATTGGCGTGCATCAAGACCGTTGATTTACCAATTTTCATGCGCAGATTTTTCCCCAATATTTCTTAAGCATCTGATGTGTAGTCCGTTGCTCTTGTGCGGGGAATTCCTTAAAATCTGCCTTATGCAATAGTATTGCAATAGCAGGGTTGAATTTCAGGCGATTTACAGGCCTTCTGAGGCACTCAAGAAAGCGGATGGGCAACTAAGCTCATCCGTTTTATTTTACTAATTTGAAGTGACCTAGGGGGGGTCAAATTCTGGCCGAAGTAAAAAGTCAAAACCAAGATGGGGGTGCTTTCCTGAAAAAGGATATCCCCTCAGCTTCCGCACTCGGAAAGGTCTAATATTTCATAGAAAGATGGGGGTGGGGGTATCAGTTAATCTGGAAGGCAAATCATAGGTTGGAGTCCCGTTCCAGTGGTGGTGCAGAGGAAAATACGGGTGGGTATGGGTTTAGGTATTAAAAAATTAACCTATAAAATCGCTATGATTTCGCTATGAAATTAAAGGGATTTCAGCGGTGATTTTGACCCGAGTTTCGGCTTGTAAGTTACTAAATATCAATTGAAAAGGCTTTTCGAAAAGTGCGGAAAACCCGTTAGGTCATGCCACCCGGACTGAAGAAACCTTTTTTTCACACGAAAATATTCGCAGGGACACGCGCGCATGAAGAACAGAGCACTAACTTGAGGAAAAGGGAAAGTTTATGCGTGGATGAGGGGTGGGACCTCTGTCTCACTCCTACAGGTTTAATATTTGCGACCCGGGGGGGTATGATACACTGCAGTGTATGGAAACCGAAAACCAAGGTAGGGGATTGAATTGAAAAACCGGTGTCCATCCGATGCAAATTCAGAAGCTACTTGGACACTCCTCTATCCGAATCACTGAGGTATATGTTCATGTTTTACCCGAAGACCTCAGAGATGCAGATGAGAGGTTGACATGCGTGGGGTAAATCAAGAAAATTGCAGTAGTCCTCACCCAAAAATACACTAAAAAACCCCAAAATCCCTTTCGGCACTTTGGGGTAACCTCAATATTTTCAGCCCTCCTCGGCGGGTGCGGGAGGGGATTCGAACCCCCGACCTCCTGAGCCACAGTCAGGCGCTCTAACCAACTGAGCTACTCGCACCGTAAATGAACCTCTTAATATACACTTTTACCCTCCGTTTGTCAAGCTCGAGCATCAGGATTTTCTTCAGTACCGGGCTTGATTTCGGGCAATCCGTTTCGTATTATATAAGAGTAAGCTGACAATTCTCATGAACGCGACTGCCCAAAAACCCCCCTGGCTGAAGGTCAAGCTCCCTTCCGGCGAAGCTTATGCCGAAGTACACAGGCTGATCAAGAGCAAAGGTTTGCACACCGTCTGCGGATCGGCGCGCTGCCCCAATTTAGGCGAATGCTGGGGCAACCGCACCGCCACCTTCATGATCCTGGGCAACAACTGCACCCGCAACTGCTCCTTCTGTGCCGTCCTCAGCGACAAACCAGAGCCTCTGGATCCTGGCGAGCCGCGCCGCGTGGCCGAATCGGTGCAGGCGCTGAGCTTAAAATACGCCGTCATCACCTCGGTGACGAGGGATGACCTCCCCGACGGCGGAGCTGCCTATTTCGCTGCGACGATTCACACAATCAGGGAACTGTCACCGACATGCCGCGTCGAAGTTCTGATCCCCGATTTCCAGGGCGACCCTGAAGCCCTTCAGACCGTCATCGATGCCGCCCCGGACGTCTTGAATCACAACTTAGAAACCGTCCCCTCGCTCTATCCCACCATCCGGCCACAGGCGGATTACCGCCAGTCCCTCGAGCTTCTCGAAAGTGGAGCCGCCTCCGCTCTCCGCACAAAAACCGGGCTTATGCTCGGGCTGGGAGAAACCGACGATGAAATAGAGAGCGTTTTAAGAGATATCCTCAACGTCAACTGCCGCCTGCTGACCCTGGGGCAATATCTCCAGCCTACCAAATCGCACCACCCCGTCATCCGCTACTTGCATCCCGATGAGTTTTCCCGCTGGGCCGATGTCGGTCACGATATGGGCTTCGACCACATCGAAGCCGGCCCCCTGGTGCGCTCCAGCTATATGGCTCACGAGCAGGTTGAATCGCTTCTGTAAGGGTCGCTGGCCTTCCGCATTCATCTTACAACTTGAAGCAGCCGGTTACAAATATTTACAGAACCTATGCAACCATATCACCCGTTTTGTCGTCCAATACATATGAACGTTTATTTTAAGAGGATTCTATCATGAAGCGATCCATTCTATCTCTTTTGATACTGGCCGTAGTCATAATGACTGTTACGGAAGCTGCGGACGCAAAGAAGAAGCGGGAGACGTTCAATCTGGACGAAGTCTATTCCCTCGCCCCTGATGGCACCATTTACCTCTCGACGGAAGACGCCGAGATCAAGATCGTCGGCAGTGACCGGGAGGACGTGCATCTGGTTATCGATTACGAAGCTCATCGGTCGGGTCTGTTCTGGGAATCCGGCGGAGATCCCTTTGAGGTTGAAGTCACCGCCGAGAACGGCAACCTGCGCATCCGGGAAATCCATGGCGACAGAGCCGTCGTCGGCCTGATGATGCATTCCAGGTGTGTGGAGTATTCAGTCGAGCTCGAGGTCCCCTCGGGTGCAAGCCTGAAGCTGCGCGGGGACGACGATGATTATAACATTCGTAATGTCCGGGGTCAAATTTCACTCCGGTTCGAGGATGGGGACGCTATCGTCGAAGACTGCAACGGTGATTATTTCGATTTAGAAGTTGAAGATGGCAGCATTGAGATGACCGGAGGTTCGGGAACACTCGAGGCTGCCGTGGAGGACGGCGAGATCTTCATCATTGATGGCAACTTTGCCGAGATTCAAGCCGAAGTGGAAGACGGGGATATCGAGATCGCCACCGTTCTGTCGGAGGACGGAACCTATGCGTTCGACTGCGAGGACGGGGATATCGAATTGACGGTGCTGGGCGGCGGCGGTGAGTTTCGCATAACTTACGAAGACGGCGACGTCTATGCAGCTGGTGACTTTGAGCTCGAGGAAGAAGACGATGACCTCTCCATCTACACGCTGAGCGGCGGAGATGCCAGGGTGCGAATCCGCCTGGAAGACGGGGATGTCGAACTCAGGAAGAAGTAAGCCTGTAACTGTGGATACAAATAATAAGGCGCACCGGGTGGTGCGCCTTACTTTTTTCCAGTTACCCGAAAAGCGTCTATGTATTAATCCGTATCAGCGCATCCACCGCTGTAAGTCTCTCGCCTTCAGCGAGCATGGGATTGATATCCAGTTCCATCACATCCGGATTGGCCATCATAAAGTCGGACACCTGCAGGATTACCTCGATCAGCGTATCCAGATCGACACCCGGTTGGCCCCGGTAGCCGTCAAGGAGCGGTCGGGACCGGAGCGAACCGATCATCCGCTTCACCTGCTTTTTCGTCAACGGACAGACACCCAGTGCCGTATCCTTAAAAATCTCCACGAAGACACCGCCCAACCCCACGGCAACCACCGGTCCGAAGGCAGGATCGCGCTTTGCCCCCAAGATCAATTCCAACCCCGGAGGCATCATCCGCTGGAGGAGCAGCTCTTCGGCAGGGAATTTCCGGTTCAGCTCCTCCCAGGCATTCCGCAGCTCCTCTTCATCGCCAATGTTCAAAAACACCCCGCCGGCTTCGGTCTTGTGCAGTACGGTCGATGAGTGCACTTTCAGAACCAGCGGATAACCCAGATCCTGTGCCGCCCGCACTGTTGAGCTGTAAATCTGCACGACTTGTTCGTCAACAACCGGGATGCCGTATTCCGCCAGCGCCTTCTTGGCAGTGGCTTCCGGAACAAGGCCTCCGGTCTGTTCCTGCTTGAAGAACTCCGCCAAGATTTTCGAGGGCGGCTTCAGCCGTTTTTTTCCCTTCAAAAGTTTCGGGCGCTGGGCGAACTCGACCAGAGCATGATAGGCTCGGACGGCTCTTTCAGGTGTCGGATAGATGGGCACGGAAGCTTCTTTGAAAAGCCCGGTCAGTTCAGGCGTATCGATGGTGAAAGAGGTGATCGGTTTGTGATGCTTCCTGGTGGCTTTGATGAAGGCCCGGGCGAATTCGGTATGGTCCAAACCGACGTTGATGGCGATGACTCCGTCGATGTAATCCTGACCTACCACCTGTTCTACACAAGCTTCGTAATTGGCCGGATTCACCTGAGGGGTCATGTCGACCGGATTGCTCGTGGCCGAAAATGGCGGAGTCAAGGCGTGAATCTTTTCCTGCAGTTTGGCCGGTAAACGAGGAACCGCGATGCCCAACCGTTCACAGGTGTCTCCCGCCACAACGCTGGGCCCTCCGGAGATGGTCATGATGGCGACCCGTTTCCCCCGGGGTAACTCCTGCATGGAAAGGGCCATCAAAACGTCGAAAAATTCCTCCGATTCTTCAGCAATTAGGACGCCGGCTTCATGCAGAGCAGCCTGGTAGACGTCATAACTGCCCGCCAGTGAACCGGTGTGAGAAGCGGCGGCGCGCACCCCCGCATCCGTCCGACCTCCCTTGAACGCCACCACCGGGCGGTCAACCGTCACCTTCCGGAGCGCTCGCAAAAACCTGTCCCCGTCCTTTACGCCCTCGATGAACAGCCCGATGACTTTCGTATCCTCGTCGTCCGCAAGGGCTTCCAGCAGGTCGGCGTGAGAGATATCCGCCTGGTTGCCGATGGAGAAGAATTTGGACACCCCCATCTCCCGGGCCCGGATCTCATTGAACATGACGCCGCCGAAAGCGCCTGACTGGCTGATGAACGACACCGTCCCCTTTACCCTCGGGAGTTCCCAGAAATAGGTGCCGTTGAGATTGTCTGTATTGTTGTACACCCCCATGCAGTTGGGTCCCAGAACGCGCAATCCGGTGGACTTGCACACCGAGGCGATGGCGTCCTGTGCGGCCTGACCCTCATCTCCCGATTCCCCGAAACCGGAGGAGAGCACGACCGCGTTTTTGCAGGAACAGTTACCCGCTTCCTCGATCACGCCCGGAACCGCCGGACCTGGAATGCTGATCAGCACCAGATCGACCGGATCTCCGATATCCGTTAACGATTTATAGGCTTTGTGTCCCAGTATATCGCCACCCGAGGGATTGATCGGATAAATCGCGCCTGAATAGCCGTATTCGATGACATTATTCAAGAGGACATACCCCAGCTTTTCGGGTTTCGTGGAGGCACCGACGACGGCAATGGACTGGGGTTTGAACAGGGATTGCAGGGGGTGAGGCATGCGGAGATTCCTTCCGTACTGAACTGATTTAATTTGAGCCTCGGCGGATTGTTTTACACTGAAAAATAAAGATAATATCGCAGCGTTCGCTAAACAAGGGGAAGATGGAATTTGTGATATTGGGAACAAATACTGCAAATAAATAGGGCGCATTTCTGTGCGCCCTGACTTTTGAACGTCTGCGGTCTTTTCGTTACTTAAGTAAAACCATCCTGCCCGATGCTGTGAAATCAGCTGCTCGCATGCGGTAAAGATAAACTCCCGCAGGCAGGTTCGATGCATTGAACATCTTTACATGGTAGCCAGCTTCACACCAGCCATGAACCAGATCGGTTACGCGGCTACCATGAAGGTCAAAAACGGCCAATTCCACCATACTTGCGGTTGGCAACTGGAAACGGATGAAGGTGGTGGGATTGAACGGATTGGGGTAGGGTTCATCTATAGCGTAGGTGTCGGGAATGCGGGAAGAAGATCCCTTCCCAATAGCAAGTGGTTCCTCACCTGCACCTAATAGTACCACCTCACTTGGCTCCGTGTCATTTTCGATAAAGAGCGTGTTATAATAAACGATGGCTTCATCCGGCGCAAAATAGACCGTAATTTCCAGTGTGTCACCTGCAGCCAGCAGGCTGTCCGCCGGGTCGAAA
>JALGZU010000665.1 GCA_025774735.1 candidate division LCP-89 bacterium
ATCGCCCGGGCGTTGGTTACCTATGATCCAGAATTTCGCCCTGAACTGAAGAAGATGAAGTTCCTGACCCGCGATCCGCGTGAGAAGGAACGCAAAAAATACGGACAGCCCGGTGCGCGCAAGCGCTTCCAATACTCGAAGAGATAAACCCTTTCTGTCGTAGGCGTAGTCAGTTTGGAGCGTCATCGCTCCAACCAGTTGTGAGACTTAGCAATTAACTATCACACCACCGGATCGCCTCCCGGGTGTCCTGACGGTTCCGCCGGGATTGGGAGACGAGGAGAAGGTGGTGATCGAAAAACCCTGGAAATACGTTAAGAGGAATCCATGCCAAAAGTATCCATTCAACAACTTCTAATGGCGGGAACCCACTTCGGCCACTTGACGCGCCGGTGGAATCCCAAAATGTCCAAGTATATCTTTGGTTCGAAGCACGGCATTCACGTTATCGATTTGAAAAAGACCCAGGTCTGTATCGATGTCGCCTGTGATGCTCTGCAGGAGATTGTCAAGAGTGGGGAGAAGGTTCTCTTCGTGGGAACCAAGAAACAGGCCAAGGATATTATCCGTTCAGAAGCCTCCCGTATCAATATGCCCTACGTGTGCGAACGCTGGCTGGGGGGAATGCTCACGAATTTCAGCACGATCCGAAAGAGTCTGAAGAACCTGCAGACCCTGGAAAGATACGCCACGGACGGTACCTACGAAAAAATCTCCAAGAAGGAACGTCTCACCATAGAAAAGGACCTGGCAAAACTCGATAAAGCCCTGGGTGGAATTCGAGATCTGAAGAAACTGCCCGGCGCGGTTTTCATCGCAGACATCAAGAAAGAGCATATCGCTGTGGCGGAAGCTCGCAAGCTCTCCGTTCCTATCGTTGCCATGGTCGATACCAATGTGGATCCGGATCTGGTAGATTACCCTATTCCGGGCAACGATGACGCGTTTAAATCCGTCGGGTTGATCACTCGAGCCCTGGCTGAGGCGATCGAAGAAGCTGCCGCAGTTGCAGCCGAGCGACGCGTAGCAGACCAGGTTGCGACAACCGGCATCGAAGAGCAGAAGACGGCACAGCAGATCCCGAGCCGTCGGCGACGGCCAAAAAGGCGTCAACCCAGCGAGAGGGAGGCCGGTGGACCCGTTGCAGGTGAAAAGAAATCGCCCGAGGATCCAGCAGTTCTAGCTAAATCTGAGAAGCCGACGGGCGATGGTCCAGCTGCCTCTGAGCCGGAAGTGAAATCCTCCCCATCTGAGAAAGAAACTCCCAAGAAAGCTGAGGCAGAGGAGAAACCCGCTGTGACTAAGGCTGTTGCGAAGAAGCCTTCCGGGAAGCCGGAAGAGGACGCAACCAAGGAGACCAGCGAAGATAGTCAGTCCTGATTACCCGGGATCACCCCTTTCAATTGAATACGAGCGGAGAAATAAATGACAATCACCTCTAATGCAGTAAAGGAACTGCGCCAGAAAACCGGCGCAGGGATGATGGATTGTAAAAAAGCTCTGGTGGAAGCACAGGGCGACGAAGAAAAGGCGATTGAGTTTTTACGCAAACACGGTCTCGCACAGGTTGCCAAGCGATCCGGACGCGAGGCCAATGAAGGTTTGATTGAAGCCTATGTTCACACCGGTTCAAAGCTGGGTGTTCTGATCGAATTGAACTGCGAAACCGATTTCGTCGCCAACACGGATGAGTTCCGTGCGCTGGCTCGCAATATCGCCCTTCACGTTGCTGCTGCGAATCCCCTCAGCTTGAGTCGTGAGGATATTTCCCAGGACGTCATCGAGAAAGAGAAAGAGATTTTCAAAGGACAGTTAGAGAGCAGCGGCAAGCAGAAGCCATCTGAGGTTATCGAGAAGATCCTGACAGGTAAACTGGATAAGTTCTATGCTGAGAATTGCCTGCTTGAACAGGCTTATGTTAAGAATCCGGATAAAACCGTCGGCGATCTTGTGACTGAAACTGCTGCTAAGCTGGGTGAAAACATACAGATGCGCCGCTTCAGCCGTCTAAAGGTTGGTGAGTGACCTCTTTAATTCATA
>JALGZU010000666.1 GCA_025774735.1 candidate division LCP-89 bacterium
TAGATTTTCTCATAGAGACCCGCCAGGCTGACTTTCCCGCCGAGAACGCCGATTGAACCTGTTATGGTCCCCTCTTCGGCGATAATAGTGTCTGCCCCGCAGGAGATGTAATACCCGCCTGAACCAGCTACGTCGCCCATGGACACGATAATAGGTTTGCGGTGTTTTTTATCTGTGGCTGTGCGCCTGACTTCGCGGTAAATCACATCGGAGGCTGTCGCTGATCCTCCCGGAGAGTCGACGCGCAGGATAATCGCGTCAATGGACCTGTTCTCCCGCGCCTGGCGAATAGCCTCGGAAATGGTCTTAGATCCCAGGTAGCCCGCTCCGAAAAAGTCATCCTCGCTTTCACCTGAGAAAATCGGACCTTCTGCATAGACGACGGCGACACGAGGTATCCGGGAATCCGGCCAGTCTTCAGCATATTCGGGTGATTGCCAGTATCTCTTCTCAGTTATGGGGCTGAAGTCTTCGTTTTTTAAACGATGCGTGATTTGATCGTAGTAAATCAATTCGTCGACAAGACCTTCATCCACCGCCCGGCGGCAGTTATAGGCGCCTGCATCGATCTTCTCTTTAACTTCATCGACAGTCCAACCTCTACCCTCACCGATGCGGACGCAAATCTGGTCGTAGATGTCATCCAGTAGCCAGTTCAGCATCTCCGCTTCGGCTGCGGGCGCATCCTCGTGAGTCAGCATGTTCGCTGCAGTCTTGTAATCCTTCGCCCGAGCGACCTGGACTTCGATACCGAGCTTATCCAGAGTTTTCTTCCAGTAGCCCATCACTAAGGAGAGACCTTTCAGGTCCAGATAGCCGGTCGGCATAAGGTACATCTCATCGCATGCTGTAGCCACGTAATAGCTCTTCTGTGTATAGGATTCCGCATAAGCGATCAGATCCTTGCCCGTCAGTTTGAATTCTTCAAGTGACCGCCGGATCTGCTGTGCTTGCGCAAATCCGTATTCTGGTGTTTCGAAGGTGATCAACAGAGCTTCGACTTTGGGATCATTGGCGTAATGGATGATCTCCTGCCGCACTTGCTGAAGGGTCTTCCCCCTCGTGCCGAAAAAGGAGAACCTAGGCTCGGATTCGAGAATCTCCCCGCCGATCGTCATTTCGATCACCCGCTTCGGAGGTGAGAAGACGTTCAGATGGCGGTGAGATGACAATTGCATATAGCTGGCACTGTTTACAGCGTGGCCGGCCGCATCAATGCGGGAGATATGTCCCAGGGACAGATTATCAAAAGCCAGCGCCAATCCGGCGCCCAGGAACTCACTCTCTGTCCGGTATTCCCCCGTAATCCAGATACCGTCCAGCGGCTGGCATTCCAACCTGATCAGGGGATCCAGTTCTTCACCGTAGTCATGCGATGAGCTTTTGGTCAGGAGCAGATCGCCGGACAGGGTGAGGCGGTGTTCGAAGGGGCGAAAAGCGAGAGCGAGATTGTAGGAAGTATTATGTTTGACACCATCCCAGACGGGTTCGTTGATATCGAACGCAGTGACGCCCGCGCTGATATAGGGCAGCGGCCGAAAGCCCAGACCCAGATTCCAGTTACCTTGCCGGTCAACAGCCCTGTACCAGCTGTAACTCAGACCGAAGTAGAGCCCCCCGGGCATTTCGAATCCCTTGGCCAGGGTATAGCGATTATAGAGCTCGATCTCATTATCGATGAATTCGCCGGCGAAGCCGAGGCTGCCCAGTTTTACCAGGATACCGAGATCTCCACTGATGGTAGCGTCATCGTAGGAATGGAGCAGAAATGTTTCGGTTCCGGGTCTGAAGCCAAGCCAGGCAGGATTGCTCAGGATGGATACGGCGTTATCTGTGACCGCCGCAGAGTGTGATGGCAGAGCCAGACCTTGAGCATGAACTGTCGAGGCTAGCAGAACGATAAACAAAACAGGGAATAACTTCTTCATGTCATCCTCGTGAATAATTCGTGATAGGATTCAGTAGAGACGTTTTCTTTTATTCAGGTATTCCATCAGGGCAAGATCATACGGCTGCCGGGTCTCGAAGAGGGCGTAAT
>JALGZU010000667.1 GCA_025774735.1 candidate division LCP-89 bacterium
CGAGCGAAATCTCATCTCGACGCACGATGAACTCCGGGATAAAATCGAGGAGCGGAAACAGACGTCACTGTTGCTGACGGCGAATCAGGCCGACCTTGAAAATGAGATTAACCAGCGTCGCAAAGCGGAAGAGCAGCTCGCTACCCAGCTTGAAGAGCTCGAGAGAGCCAGAAAAGCCACCCTCAACATGATGGAAGATGCTTTCCTGGCTAGAGAGAAGGCCGAAGAGACGAATGAATTTCTCAAGAAGGAGATTGCAGACCGCGAACAAGCGGAACAGGCTCTGAGGGAATCGCAGCAGAAACTCTCCTTGCACATCCAGCAAACCCCGTTGGGGGTGATCGAGTGGGATCTGGATTTTCGCGTCACCGAATGGAATCATGCGGCCGAAGAGATCTTCGGCTATCCCAAGGACGAAGCTCTCGGTTGCCACGCCAATGATCTGTTGGTTCCAGAATCCGCGAGAGAACATGTCGATCATATCTGGGCCGATCTTCTGAAAGAAAAAGGGGGAACTCGCAGTACCAATGAGAATTTTACCAAGGACGGAAAGACCAAACTCTGTGACTGGTACAATACTCCGCTGGTCAATCACGATGGTACCGTGATAGGTGTGGCCTCCTTGGTGCAAGACGTTACCGAAAGCAAAAAGTCTGAAGAAGAACTGAAACGAAGTGAAGAATTGCTGAAAACCACGGTGGAATCGACCGCTGATGGCATTTTTGTGGTGGATTCGAATGGCCAGGTTATCCTTGCCAATGAACGCTTCGCTCAAATGTGGAGAATCCCCGATGACCTTCTCCAGACAAGGGATAATAACGCCCTGCTCAATTATGTTCTAGATCAATTGATTGAGCCTGAAGCGTTTCTTTCCAAGGTGCGGGAATTGTATCAAACGGGGCAGGAAGATACCGATATTTTAGAGTTCAAGGATGGTCGCGTATTTGAACGCTATTCGTGTCCTTTGATTCGGGAGAATGAGATCACCGGTCGTGTGTCGAATTTCAGGGACATTACGGATAACAAAAAGGCTGAAATGGCGCTCCGGGACTCTGAGGAGAAATACCGGTCCATTATCCAACAGTCGAATGACGCCATCTATTTGCTGAGTGGCGACAAGTTCAAAATTATCAACAAACGCTTTACTGAGATGCTGGGGGTAACCCAGGAAGAAGCCAACAGCCCTGAGTTCAATTTCATGGACCTAGTGGCGCCGGAGAGCTACCCCATCATCGAGGAGCGTCAGCGTATGGTTGAAGCCGGACGTGAACCTCCCAACCAGTATGAGTTTAAGGGTCTCACAAAAGATGGCAGGCCGATAGAACTTGAGGCATCGGTGAGCTATCTGGAATACGAGGGCAACATGGCCACGCACGGCATCCTGCGCGACCTGTCAGCACGCAAGCGTGCAGAAGAGGCCCTCAGAAAGGCGGATCAACTCAAGGAGCGTCTTCTCGGCACCGCCGCCACCGCCATCTTCACCGTCGATGCCGACAGGAGCATCACCAGCGTCAATGAGGAACTCTGTAGCGTGACGGGATTCAGCGAGAAGGAGCTCATCGGACAGAACTGCCATATCTTAAAGGGGGAGCCCTGTCTCGAGAGGTGCAATCTATTCGATCACGATCTGAGCGAGCCCCTCACTCGTGAACAGTGCTTGATCCGGGCAAAAGATGGGCACAAATTGATCGTACTCAAAAATGCGGACAGGATATTTGATCAGGATGGAAACGTAACTGCGGGGATCGAATCTTTCGTCGATGTCACGGAATTGATTCAAGCACGGGATGCGGTTGAAGAGGCCAATCACGAGCTGATCGAAATTAACCAGCAGCTTGGCAACGCTATCGACTACGCCAAAGAAATGGCTTTTCAAGCGGAGATGTCCAGCGCCGCCAAGAGTGAGTTTTTGGCCAACATGAGCCACGAGATCCGCACACCGCTGAATGGTATCCTGGGATTCGCACAGCTTCTGGTCGAGGACAAGCGCCTGAATCGTGAACAGGTGGACTACGTGAACACGATCTACAGCAGCGG
>JALGZU010000668.1 GCA_025774735.1 candidate division LCP-89 bacterium
CGATCGAGAGCATCCATCGAGAGGTTGCGCGGGTCGAGGATGAACAGACCAAGCTGCCGGCAGAGATTGAATCGGCACGCGTTGAGGTGGCCAGAGCGGGGACCTGCCTCACCTATCTGAACAGTCAGTTCGCCAGATCGGAGGAGAAGCTTAGCAGTTTGCTGATTCCCGAATCTCAACGGAGCGAATTCAAACTCTGGCTTTCGTTCTTGTATGCTGGCATTGTGTTCTCTTTGATCCTTGGTTTCTTCGTGGTCGCGTACAAGGATTCGGTCGTCCGCCAGACGATATTCTCCCGCCATGTCGGCATTCAGTTCCTCACGCTGTTTTCTCTGGTAATCGCGATCATTTTGTTCGGCGTTCTCGAAATTCTCCAGGCTAAGGAGCTGTCGGCGTTGTTGGGCGGCATCTCCGGATACATCCTGGGTCGTACGGGTTCCGACGGGAGCAGCGGCGAAACACGGACGACATCCACTCTCGCCGGAATCGGCATCGCCTTCACTGCACCGGACACGATTGGCGACACAGGCGGGGGGCTTGGTGTATTCCGCGTAGGCGACCGCATTCGTGTGACGGGATCGCAGAGCAACGACGCTACCTATGTCGTTGCCGGGGTGACGGCCGATTCGCTTACCATCCAAGAGCAGACGATAACGAACGAAGCCGCTGGCCGCACCGTCACGATTCGTGCAGTATAGACAGGGTATCGTTCAAGATTTCCATTGGCGCGGGGCGGATGACGTAGATGTGGTGCCGTGAGATGAGCTTTTGTCCAGCTGAGCGCCGGCGGCCGGCGTGGTGGGGCCTATGGCGCGGTATTGCCGTCACATTGGCGGTGTTGGCCATTCTGTGTAAACCGGGAACTTCGCCGCGCGCCGAGACCGAGACCCTATCGATCGCCTTTCTGGCCGACTTGTCGGGTCCAGGATCGGCTTACTGGATTTCAGCTATCGAGGGGTTCAGGAAAGAACTCGAGCGACGTACGGTACCCCGTTCGGTCCGGCTTCTCACGATGGATTCCGGTGGTCGGCGCGAGTCGGCTGTCGCCAGTGCATTGCGGAGCGTCGCCATAGACCGCGCGCGCATCCTCGTGCTGGGCACCGGAAGTTCGGCAACCAGTGCGGTGGTTGAGACGCTGGCCCAGGAACCGGTCGTGGTCATTTCCCTTGCGAATTTCGATGACGCCAGACTGGCCATGCTGCGGGCCGTAACCGATGGCCGATTCTTTGCGTTCGGCGACCTCCCGCCAGGGCACGTGGATATCGTCGCAAGCTTGATGAAAACAGGGAACTACGACCGAATGAGCATCGGCTTATACGGCGATGAAGATCTCGTCCGCTCGCTTCGGAGAGAGATAGGCCCACTGAAGCGCGCGGACTTGATCGATCGGCAAAAAGGCGTTTACCAGCTGTCGGAGGGATACTGGGACTGGGAGTTCGTCATTGCAGTAGGTCGTTTCGGCATGGAGTTTGACAGCATACTGAAGGCAGCAGAACGCGCGGGCGAACGCGAGCGAATGTTTCTCGCCTTATCCGGCCCGCGGCCTGCAATCCGCGGGCAGGTGGCGGCCAGGCTGTTAGAATCGGTAGTTGACTTGATACGGGAAAATCCTTCACTGCTCAATGACCGCTACGCTATCGCGGATCGGTTGCGAAGTTCGCCATTGATAGACCCGCGGACCGGGCAGATCGCCGTGCCTTGGGACGTGACCACATATGGACTGCGCGACGCTGAATACCTGATCCAGGAAGTGGCATGGTCTTGGGAGGAGCGACAAGGCAGCGAAAATCCTGTCAAACTATGCTCCGAAAGAGACGACGGGCTTGTCGTACGCTTTACGGCATGTTTCGAGCGTGACCAGCAGCTTAAATAGTTACCTTTTGAACAATGCCAAATGTTTTGATGTTGGTGGGTTTTAGAGGTTTTTTAGGTAATCCATTTTGCAGATTATCGAGTTTTTGCCCTATTGAACCTCGCAGTTATCGCTCGTTTTGGAGTAGTCTGCTGACATACGGTTCGGAGCCTTTAGATTGGC
>JALGZU010000669.1 GCA_025774735.1 candidate division LCP-89 bacterium
TCCGGCATCCGCCGTGATATAAGTTTCGTTGATTAATCCCGGATTGCCTTGGACCGGAGCATCGGGATACTGAAATAGAACCGGATCGTAAGGTCGGTAATGCAGTCCAGCTTCGAAATCGGCGGATGTTTCGTACCGTGAGGGCATTCGCTGGTGGGAAGAAGCCTCTCCAAAAACGGACAGCCACTGTGTTGCCGTTGCTTCCACTCGCACACCGAGGTGGCTCGCCGGATCGAAATCATCCGAAAGGTCGATTCCGGCAAACGATTCCAATCCAACCCGTTCGTGAATCCGCCAGGTCAGAGCGGCTTCAGCGTCCCCAATAACGGTTCGAGACCAATCCTGGGTTTTAAATCGCCAGTCAGCCAGCGCACCCTGCGCTGAAAGGTCGAAAACCAGCGATTCCTCCCCATATTTGGCACCCAGAATCAAACCCAGTTCCTGCCAGGTGTCAGCATCCCCGCTGGCATACGTTTCCCGCTGTTGAAGACCGTAGCCGTGAACTGTATAATTCCGCCAGTGCAGAACGGCGTCTGTCTCATATCTTTTGCGGTTGTGATCGATGTCCTGGAATGGTATCTGGGAAGAGAGATGGTTCTGCGCGATTCCCCACCAGCCCCACAATCGATCCGGATTTTCCGTCGTGTCCACCCAGACGATCTCCGCCCGCAAGTTTAATCCATAAGCTTCGCTATGAGACAGATAGCCTCCATAGGTGGATACTCGCCCGCCGCCGCTCAGGATTAACTCCGGAGCGATTTTCTCGGAAAGATCGAAATCAACAATCCCCAGACCGTAATAGCCGTCCCGGGATGAGATTCGGCTGGATGGCGGTACTGGACTCATGGTCCGCAGGCTGGCATCCACTACAGCACCCGGTACTCTCGATGCAAAAAGATCGAAATTGAGATTGGATAACGCTTGAGGAGGAATCCAGCCCAGTTCAGGCGCCCCTAATAAGCGATCTTCTATCTCTCTCCCTCTGAAGGCCAATTCGATCGAATGCATGGGCAGGTTCAGAAAAAGCCCTCGTGACGGCTGTCCGAATCCGCCTCGTTCCAGGGGATAATACCCGGGCATCACCGAGATCCAATCCCCGAAATCTTCGTTATCCATATCCCTCAGTACTTCCTCACTGACGCTGTAAAAAGTTGGAACCGGCTTATCGGGAGCCTGGAGGGAATCTCCGAATAGACTATCCGCGTCCGGCAGAACGGCAGCAGCAGCCGAAACGATCGTCATAACAGCCAGAAACAACACGATGACGTGAGTAGCACGTTTCATCAGTTTCTCCAGTGTTTGAAGCGGGCGAGAAAGGCGGGAATGATCAGTGCGAATATGAGACAGTTAACGGATATATGGAAGGCGGCAAAGGGAAGTCCAAAAGCGAGCGATGCCAGGATCTGGTCAAAATTGAATCCGGCGGCGATGGGAAAGGAGAGGTTGGTCAACAGATCATAAATAGTGGTGAGGATTATCCCGACTGCGCCAAGAAGCAGGAGAACGATCCAATTCCTGCCTGCGAAGAAGTTAGAATTTAGTAGCAGGCGCCTCATCATACCTCCGGTCCAACCCACAAGAGCCATAGAGACAACCTGTGATACCAGCAGCGGTGGCGGCGGAAATCCCATGGGATTGAATACCGAGTAGATGGTTTCGGCGACCACGCCGATGACGAGTCCGTATCTGGGCCCCATCCAGACGCCGGATACAAATATCCCCGCGGTGATCATCTCCAGGTTGGGAACCGGCAAGAATAGGTACCCGAGTACGATACAAACGGCCGTTAGAAATGCCGCGCGCGTTAACTTCTGGACGGATTTCATTGAGTACCAAGAAAAAAAGGAGCCGGGTCGGCTCCTAACATAATTCACCCCGGCATTCCGGGGAGATTCAATATTAGCGCCCTCCCGCGAAGGCATTTAGTAACCGGCCAGGTATCTGACTTACGCCCTTGAGGGGCGATCACAGTTGCGGGGCAGTGGCGGATTTACACCGCCTTCCCTGAAAATCACCGGGTGAATTTCT
>JALGZU010000122.1 GCA_025774735.1 candidate division LCP-89 bacterium
TGTACCCTTCTTCGCTGGCGATGGTTTTAATCCGTTCGTTAAGGCTTTTCATTAAGGCCTCGGCTGCTTCGGCGCCGTAGGCGTTGAGTAGAAAGGCTCGGGTCATGTCGGACTCTTCGGCGAGGCGCGCTACTTCCTTATCCAGGCTGTGCCCCAGGGTGACGGCCGCCAGATAAAAACCGCTGCATCCCTCCATCCAGGTGCCAAGCTTCCGGCTTCTGATGTGGAAACGCTCGCCGACCTCTATTGTCCCCGATCCATCATAACGGATGGGCCGGTATCCATAACATGCTCGCGGCACGCTCAGCTTCCGGCCAACCTCGATCGTCTCGGAGACCAGAGGTTGCATGCTCTCCGGGATGTCGGATCTCCCGGGCTTAAAGCCCATTCTGGAGTAGACATGTTTCAGGTCTGGTTCGGCGTTTAGAGTTGCAATAATCGGCATGGCAAGGACAATGGAATAGGGGCGCTCCATGACGCCCCTGCTATATTCACGGAGTTTGGGCTCTATTTGTTGGCTATAATGACTATTTGGGTTAATTTATAGCGATACGCGGCAAAAATCAAGCAATATTGACGTGAAAAGGAGTACAATCATTTTTGGGCTGCAATTTTACTTTGATTTCGGAGTGACCGTCATTCACCGCGAGAACTAACGGGATCTCGACTCTCTAAGATCGCTTGTGTCAGGTCGGTCCCGCAATCTGCAATCGTTCTTTGCGGGCAAAAACCCCGCACATTTTTCTTGTCTTTTTGGCCGGGGTGTGGTATATTTTTCCAAATTGCGAACTCAATACGCCGATACCGGATTGTATCGGCAACCGGAGTACAGATGATTAAGCTGGAAAACTTGACGAAACACTTTTCCAGGATTCGCGCTGTCGACGGCCTCGATCTGCACGTCAAAGAGGGTGAAATATATGGTTTCCTGGGGCCGAACGGTGCTGGTAAAACTACCACCATACGTCTGCTTACCGGCATTCTGCAGCCGACCTCCGGTCGTGTATTGATTGGTGGAGTGGACGTCGCGGAGCGGCCCCGCTACGCCAAGCAACAGATCGGCTACGTCCCGGATCAGCCCTACCTGTACGAACGTCTGTCGGGTCGCGAATTCATCGAATTCCAAGCCCAGTTGTTCCTGTTACGCCCCGACGTCTTCAATCCCCGGTTGGAGGAGTTGTCCCAACTGTTCTCTATGTACGGCTGGCTGGACGAGCGAATTGAAAGTTACTCCCAGGGGATGCGCCAGAAGGTCGTCATGGCGGCGGCGCTGATCCACGAACCGAAACTGATCGTGCTCGATGAACCGCTGGTAGGATTGGATCCCCGTTCGTTGAAGGTCTTTAAAGATGTACTCAAACAGAAAGCTGCTTCGGGTACCACGATATTCTTCTCGACCCACGCTCTCTATATTGCCCAGGAACTCTGTGAGCGCCTGGCGATCATCTCCAGAGGCCGCCTCGTCGCGGAAGGCACACTCGAGGAATTGAGAGAACGTGAAGATCTTGATCTGGAATCGACTTTTCTGCGCATTACCCAGAATTCTATACAGCCGGAAATGGGCGAATGATACTGGATTTGAGGCCGCTGCGAACGCTGCTCAATTTAAAACTTAAGGATCTGCTCGGGGCCCTGAAGGGGCTCACCGCTGCCCGGTTCCTGGGCTTCCTGCTCTCTTCGGCCGTCGCAGTGATGATCGCTTTCCTGATTTACCGGTTCGATCTGTTCGTCTTCTCATATCTGATGGGCGTCCCCGAACTGGGCCGGATGGTCATCGCCCGCTTCTTCGAACTGGCTTTCCTGCTCTTCTTCCTGGTCCTCATGATTTCCACGGCCCTGACGGCGCTTTCCATGCTCTACCGTCAGGATGAATTGTCCCTGCTCTTTTCGCTGCCTGTCTCCTATGCCACCATCTTCACGGTGAAATATATCGAGGTGATGGTGTACAGCTCCTGGGCGCTTGTGGCCTTGACCGTACCCTTCATTCTGTCCTACGCCGTTTACTTCGAAGTGCAGTGGTTGATGTACTTCACCCTCTTCGGCGGGCTGATGCTGCCCCTCATCTTAATTTCCGGATCCATCGGAATCGCGGCCGCGCTCCTGTTGCGCTGGCTCTTTGGAGGAGTATCCCGCCGCAGCCTCTTCAAGTGGGGCACTGCCGTTCTTCTGTTAATCGTTGTTTTGGTCTCAATCTTCACCCTGACAGGCGGTAAGGTGGGGGAGACCGGAATCGCCTATCTCTTCAATCTGATCGATGATGCCCAGAAATCCCAATCTTCGCTGTTCCCTCATAAGCTGATATCGAAGGGATTTCTGGCGATTCTCGAAGAGAGCTGGGAACAGTTGAGGCGCGTCGTCCTGACCATGCTGGGGCTGGCCGCCCTGATCGTTCTGCTGACCCTGGACCTGGGCAAAGCGGTTTACTACCGCAGCTGGCTGGCCGGAACTGATCTGGCGCCGACCCGGGGGCGCTCCTCGGCTCTATTCAAGTTTTCCTTCTGGAAGCTGGCGCGCTGGATTTCACCGATCTACAGGGCGCTTTTCCGTAAGGATATGCTGGAATTCCGTCGTTACCCCCTGCAGTGGGGTCAGGCTTTCCTCCTCCTCGGACTCTGGGCGATTTACATGGTCAACATCGTCACCCTGCGCCGCTTTTTCGACTTGGATGAGTACTTCTGGAAACTGCTCTTCTTTTATGCTAACTTCTGCTTCACCTGCTACTTTACCGCAGCGCTGGCGGGCCGGTTCGTCTTTCCTGTGGTCAGCCTGGAAGGCCGGGCTTTCTGGCTGCTTAAATCCGCGCCTATCGCCATGGAGAGCTTCCTCTGGTCGAAATTCTGGCAAGCCTTTCTGACTCTGGCGTTTCTGGCCGTGACCATGATCTCTGTCGGCAACCTCGTACTGGAAGTCGATGCCGGGCTCTTTCAGGTCTCCCTGCTCTCTATCGTGATCGTGACCCTGTCGCTGACCTCCATCTCACTCGGCATGGGAGCCGTCTTCGCCAATTTCACCCAACGCAATCCCATGAAGATCGCCAACACCCCCGGAGGCATTCTCTGCATCTTCATCAGCCTCGTGTTCGTCGTCCTCTTGACCACCATCTTCGCCTGGCCCACCTACCTCTACTACAAGTTCGCCACCTTCCAGGGTGTTTTCCCATTAAGCGAATGGACCACCTCCATCGTCATCTACATCGCCCTGGGAGTCGTCGCCACCCTGCTCCCACTGAAATTCGGCCTGAAAGCCCTGAACACAGATCTAAAAATCTGATCTCCCCCAGCTCACAAAACAGATTTACCCCTCCGTGCTTGCTTTTCAAGCGCTGAAAAAGTATATTTAAAAATCCCGATATCATAAAGACAATACCGGTTTATCTAAATTGGATTCTTCTGATTTTAATAACTCTCTAGCCTACCATGCACCCTGATCCCCCCGTTACCTTAGAACTGGCCATCCAGCACGGCCTGAGCGAAGAAGAATACGACCGCATTCTGGAAATCCTGGGCCGCACGCCCACCTTCGCCGAACTGGGCGTCTTCTCCGTCATGTGGTCCGAACACTGCAGCTACAAGAATTCCATCTTTGAACTGAAAAAGCTCCCCCGTTCCGGTTCCCGCACGCTAAAGGAGGCTGGCGAAGAGAACGCCGGCCTGGTGGATATCGGTCACGGCTTTGCCGCCGCTTTTAAGATCGAATCGCACAACCACCCCTGCGCCGTGGAGCCCTACCAGGGAGCCGCCACCGGCGTGGGCGGTATCATGCGCGACATCTTCACCATGGGCGCCCGTCCCATCGCCTCCCTCGATTCCCTCCACTTCGGGCCTCTGGAGATTCCCCGCAACCGCTTCCTGATGGACGGTGTCGTCCGCGGAGTGGGGGACTACGGCAACTGCCTGGGCATCCCCACCATCGCCGGAGAAGTAATCTTCCACGACGGCTACAGCGCCAATCCCATCATCAACTGCATGGCCCTCGGCGTCGTCAGGAAGGACCGCACGGCTTCCGCCATAGCGGAGGGTGAAGGTAATCCCGTACTCATCTTCGGCTCCCGCACCGGCCGCGACGGCATCCACGGGGCGACTTTCGCTTCTGAAGAGATCAGCGATGAGAGCGAGAGCAAGCGATCATCCGTTCAGGTCGGAGATCCCTTCACGGAAAAACTGCTCCTGGAAGCGACCTTGGATCTGGTCCGGTCCGGAGTGCTCGTGGGCATCCAGGACATGGGTGCCGCTGGCATCACCTGTAGTTCCAGCGAAATGTCCGCGCACGGCAAGTCCGGCATCGACATCGATCTGGATAAGGTTCCCCTGCGGGAAGAGGGCATGACCGCCTACGAGATCCTGCTCTCCGAATCCCAGGAGAGAATGCTGGCGGTGGTCGAAAAAGGCAAGGAACGCCACGCTGAGGAGATTCTGGAGCGATGGGAGCTGCTCTATTCCTGGATGGGTACGGTGACCGAAGATGGCAATATGCGGGTGACCTTCAAAGGCGAACAGGTCTGCGAAATCCCCGCCGAAACCCTGGTACTTGGTGGCGGCGCGCCGGTTTACCAGCGGGAATCGAAAAGACCAATCTACCTGGATGAGCTGAATAATGCTAATCTTGATTGCTATCGCCAGGACAGGGATTGGAACGAGACCCTGATGAGTCTTCTGACGTCTCCTAACATCTGCGATAAAGCCTGGGTGACCCAGCAGTACGATGCCACCGTGCGCACCAATACGATTGCCGGACCGGGCGGCGATGCGGCGGTCGTCTGGGTGAAGGATACCCCCATCGGTCTTGCGGTGACCACCGACTGCAATCCACGCTTTGTTTACCTGAATCCGAGGCGCGGAGCCGCACTGGCGGTGGCCGAAGCCGCTCGCAACGTCAGCTGTGTTGGCGCCGAGCCGATTGCCATCACCAACTGTCTGAACTTCGGCAATCCCTATAAACCCGAATCCTTCTACTTCTTTAAGGAAGCCGTCGCTGGCATGGGGGAAGCTTGCCGGGTCTTCGATACTCCCGTCACGGGCGGTAATGTATCTTTCTACAATGAAGCCGAAGATACCTCCATTCTGCCCACGCCCGTCATCGGGATGCTGGGGCTTTTAGAGGATGTCGACGGGTCCGTTAAGCCACAATTTCAGCAATCCGGCGACCGGATCCTGTTACTGGGTAACACCCGTCCTGATCTGGGGGGTAGCGAATATCTGTATCGCATTCATGGCGAACTACTCGGAGATGCACCGCAACTGGATCTGGAGCTTGAAAAGCGTACTCAGATGTGCTTGCGAAAGGCCATCGATAACGGTTGGGTTCGGTCGGCGCACGACTGCGCCGAAGGCGGCTTCGCCGCAGCCCTGGCTGAGTGTTGTCTCAAGAGCCGCTATGAGTTCCTCGGGGCTGACGTTGATATGGATCTTCGTGACCTGACAGTAGCTGATCTCCTCTTCGCTGAAACCCCATCACGAATCATCATTTCCGCGCCGTCCCAACACGCGGCCGAAATACTGCAACTGGCGCAATCCATGCAGGTTCCGGCTGAAGATATCGGAGAAGTGTCATCGGATCGGTTTGTCGTCGGTGAATGGATTGACCTGGCGCCGGATCGAATGCAGGACGCCTACTTTGAATCACTGCCGACGTTCTTTAAAACTGCTCAGGCTGCGGAATAAGAATATCACTTCGTCCCTGCGTTTTAATCGCATGTAATTTCCCGGGACCATGAAACCCAGACGCTGGAAAAGGCTGCTGTTGTACACCGGTATGGGGATCATAATCCTGGTTCTCTTCCTCTTTTTCGCCCGCCCAATTTATCTTTCCGATACTCACCTGATTAAACGCGCAGAGCTGGCCATTTCAGCCGCGACGGGGCTGCAGATAGAGATCGAGAAGGGTCGCTTTTCCCTGCTCGAACATGCACTCCTTGAAGAGATCACGATTCGGGATTCCAGTGGGAAGCTGATCGCTTCTTGCGAGCAATTGCGGGTGAATTATCGGCCTCTGCCCCTGCTCGAGAAGCGCCTGTATTTCGAAGAACTCCTCCTCATCGATCCGGTCGTTTATGTCCATGCCGAAAAGCGAAGTTCCGATCCTGTATCGCAGCCGTCACCCACAGACCCCGGGCCAGAACCTGCAGCGAACGAACCACTTTCGGCAGATGTTTCTTCAAGTCCTCCTTTCGAATTTACCCTTCCCGTCGCTATCCAGATCGATAAACTACACGTCCGGAACGCGCGCCTCGAATTGCGACAGAAATCCCCGGATGCTTCCTGGGAAGTCGATCTGGGAGGTGTGAACCTTAACGGGGAAGAGATATATGTACAGGATCAGGATAATTCACACCTGCAACTGGAGATTGATGTCGAGGATTCGCTCCGTCTCAAATACGCGACCTCCAATCTCAGATGTGAAGTTGGAACCGATGTGGCATTCTCGGCTGACGCGACCGCAAAGCAGGAACAGAGCACCCTGGATTTTGAATTGGAGGCCCATCCGTGGTTGCAGGTCTCATCGCGGAACTTGTCTATCCCCGCTATCTCACTCTCCGCTGAATCCGTTCTGAATAACCTTCAGGATATTACTGTTTCAAAAATGTTCCTTTCCCTGGGAGAAGTCCTGGATATAGCCCTAGAAGCAACCCTGGAGGACGTCTTTGAAACTTCTGCCTTGCAAGCGAATCTGTCTGCAGGGCACGTTGATATCGAGCCGGTTTTGTCGATACTCACCGATCTGTCTGCCGTAGACAGTTTAGCTTTTCCGCAAATCAAGGGCGATCTGGTTATCGAAGAGTCACAAATTTATGTAAACCGTTCTCATCCTGATCTGGAAATGAGTGGAACGGTTCGCTGCCATCTCCAGGATGGATCACTCCATGACCTGAGCCGCGGCGTGGCTTTGCATAACCTGAGCTTAGACGCCTTCGCTGAAGGCCAAATCCTCCCTCAGAATCGTTTGTCTTGCGACGTGGGAATTGACCTGCAGGCTGATCGCTTTATGACCTCGGGCAGTCTGAAGAAGACGTCTTTGACATTCTCGCCAATTAGTCTGGGCATATCTGCAAGAATTCTCCCTGAATTGGCGTCGCCTGAACTGTCGGTGGTCTGGCAGGCCGGTGCTCCCTTTGGAGCTGGCTTTCGCGGCAGCGTCTTTGCCAGTGCTGATTCCCTGGATCTGGAAAGACCCCACCTGTCCCCGGGATTACACATCGAAACCGGCTTTTCGGTCGAAGATCTAGATCTGCGCGGATTTGTCGAGGAAAATGTGGGGGGGATTCTTTCAATAGCAGCGGATTTAAAGTTTCAAAATTACGATGATATCACACTTACAATCGGCGTTTTATGCCCCGATCTCAGTCTTGACTATAAAGGGGGTACGTTGGTCGTGCCGCCCCTGCTGTCGCGTTTAAATGTGCAGGGTTCTATATCGCCTGCTCTCAATGAATTCACTTCCCGGATCCATTTTGACATGTCTCCTTACTGCGAAATCGATCTGTCCGCCTCCCTAATCGAACATCAACGCTGGGATGTGAAGGGAGCAGATCTGACGCTGAATTTGGCTGAAATCACAACTATCCTCGAACCACTCTTGACTGAATCCCTCAAAGACCTCGACGTCAGCGGAACCATTGTAGCAAATGGCAGCAGTGAAGGTCAACTGAATGCTCCCCATGACAACCATGCAATTCTGAAGCTCAGTTCAAATGATCTATCCCTGGCATTGCCGCGCCAGAGGATAGAGCTCGATTCGATTCGGTTGCAGACCGATACTCAGATTGACGGTCGCGGCCTCACCCTCAGAAGTGTTGCTGACATCGGACAGCTAATTATCTCAGAGGGCGCAGTTGGTGAGTACCATGATCTCACATTAACGATTCAGGGGCGGCTTCGAGACTTTCAAGAGTTCGCCGGTGCCTCTGCCAGACTGACTTCCGAACGGTTGGGTCTTATGATTCAACTTGAGGCTCAACCCGCTTCGACGGGTACATT
>JALGZU010000123.1 GCA_025774735.1 candidate division LCP-89 bacterium
ACGCTGAGTATCCGGATCTCTGCGTCCTGTGTGAGATTGGAGAAGACCACGCACTCTTCACCATCAACGAGGGTTCCGTTGTGGTACGGATTGGGGTAGACATACGCCTGTTTCAGGTTGGGTTGTGAGAAACTCAAAGTGGCTTCGTTGCGGGTGGTATCGATGGGATTGCCTCCAACACCGTGCAGATTGGATGCCTTGACGCGATAGACCTTGCCCAGCGCTCCAATGGGCGTGTCGGGATGGATAGAGAGTTGTACAGTTTTGCTGGTAGCCGTATCGACGATAGCCGAACTGATGATGATAACGTCCGGGGATTGAAGTCCGGAGACCGGATCGGCGGTGATGCTGTAATTCGCCTCCTCTACTAGATCGTTGGGATCCATAGCTACTGAGAACACCAGGGTGAGAACAGATAGATTTGCGTTGGGAACCGCACCCATGAGATAAGGTAGTTCGTGCTCAGTCAGGGGAACCTGAAACCGGATAGTGTCGGATTGGTTTAAGAGCGGCGATCCTTGACGGTCGAAGATATCACGAAGGACGATCCGGAGGGTGGTATCCTGAGCAGCAACGAAAACGATCGGATCGAACGTCAATACCGCTCTGGTGTCCCCTGCATCTGATACGATGGAGTTGGGATGATCCAGATAATTGACGATCCAGTAATTGTTCGGATTCAGGAAGGAAAGTCCCATTGCTTCACTGAAATCGATCGTAACGAAATTTGGCTCGACGAACTCGGCCGTGTCCGCTAACACATAGGGAGGTTCATTAGGCGTCGCAGATATCATCACCGATTTTGGACCGTCCGGAGATTGGTATCCTCCCTGATCGAAAGTCGATATGGCATAGTAGTAGGTGGAATCTTTCTGGATGTCGAAATCGGTGAAGGTCGAATCCTGAGGATCGGTAATTTCGATCAGGAATTGCAGGCTGTCCGGAGTGGGATAGCCGGTGCGGTAAAGGTTGTAGGCTTCGGCCGTCACGATCGCTGACCAGCTGAGGTTGACGCGATCGTCCTCCGCTTCGGCAAAGAAATTCAGGGGCGGCGGTGGCCCGGCTGACCAGGTACCTGTTTCCTCGAATAACTTTACCTGTGAACCGGTTGAGAAGAGAATGTCATTATGACCGTTCCGGTCAAATCCGGGTAATACCAGATGACGCCGAAATCCTGTTCGACGGAATCCCAATCAACCACGTAAAAATCGGGATAGAGGCAAAGTAATATTTCATCCTCGGAATCTCCGTACACGTCCCCCGCAGAGATGCCCGACGCAAACTCGGAGGGATTCTCAGCTCCGAAAAAATAGAGCGTATCGATCAGGCTGTGTTGATTGTCTCCGACGTTCTGGAAGATGTAAAGAGCCCAGTAACGCGTATCAGCCAGGTGCTCACCGATAATTTCCGTTTCCGTGTGCGCCAGCACGGCAATTTCAAGCAGACCATCCGCATTGAAATCCCCCTCTGCAAGGAATTGACCGGTATCCAGCAGTGGCAACGAAACCGACCAGTTCGCTTCGAAAGATCCATCAGGTTGCCTCTCGTACGTGTAAACACTGCCCTGATAATCGCCGAAGAGCAGTTCGGATAAACCGTCATCATCATAATCATTTACACGGCAGTAGGGCGCCACCGAGATCGGGGTGGGATTGACCGGATTGGGGAGGTATTGCTGGAAACTGAGATTCCCGTCCCAGTTCTGCCAAATTTGATAGACGCCGCCATTGACCAGGACAACTTCGCCCGGGGCGATACCTGGGACGAGGTTCAGCAATTTGGCGCCCCATACGTCGCCGGAATCCGACCAGACGACGTTGGTGGGCTGGGGGAATCCGCCCGGTGCGGTTGCTTCGAAAATTTTGGTCCGGCCCGCATATAAGGTGAGCAACTCCGGGAGCGAATCCACATCGCTGTCCCCGATGGACTTGGGAATTTCCAATCCGAAATCCAGTCCCGGATCGGCGAACTCCCAGTTTGAGGTCGCTTCGTAGATCCGCAGATTCGACTTTGTACCATTGATGTCGAGAGTATCCGCCCAGACTTCCAGGAAACCATCGTCATCGAGATCCGTGACGTCTTCGAGAAACCAACTGGGCGGGATGCCTGGTGAAGGGAGTTCGACAAAGTTATTGGTTATGATGCTTGCTTCGGTGAGATCGATTGTGCCCAGGATGCTGGTGCTGTCAATGAGCCCGGCGGCATTTTCAACCCATATGGAGTAAGAAAACTCTTTCGCAGGCAGGTTTCTCCCCAGCAGGATGGTATGTTCGGTGGTACTGTATCCCAACGTTTGTGAAATCCACATCTCACCCGGCCCGATTCCCAATAGCCATACTTTCCCGGTGGTCAGGTCGTCTGTCGAAAAGCTCAGCAGGTAAGAGGGGCGGTCTGCATCCAGGATGGGCAGGAGGATGATGTTTGAAATTACCGGTGGGGAGGGATCGAAGTAGACAACTACCCGGTCGTCTGTTTGATTGCCGAAGATGTCCGTGACCAGCAGGCGGATCGTATAGGCGGTATCCAGCGGTTCTTCGTTTGTCCAGGTAGCCAACAGGTCATCGAAAACCTGGAGGCCGTTAGAGTGCTTGACGATATCCCATACTGCGGGATTGACGCCTACTCCTGAGTAGACAATGTAGTCATGGAAGTAGATGCCGGCGGCCGTGCCGATGATCACCACATGATTGGTTTGGGCGAGACCCTGTTCCATCTCCGGCTGCGTGATTTCGGCGATTAACGCTTCTTCAACCTGGACGGCTTTGTCTGCCCGGAGAATCCCGTGCCCGGTTTCCTGATCCCAACCGGGCGATTCGATATCGTCCGTGGTGCTGGTTAAAACCGACTTGACCGCGGACTGATCCCAGTCCGGATGCAGAGTCATCACCAAACCGGCTGCTGCACAGGCGAACGGGGCTGCGTAGGAGGTGCCGCTGCCTCCGAGGAACATACCGTAATCGTACCCCATGGTGGTGGACAGAATATTGATGCCCGGCGCCAGTAGATCAAGGGAGATGCCATAACTTGAAAAGGTAGTGCGTTCGTCGTTTTCATTGCAGGCCCCCACGCTCAGAATCGGACCGAACGATGCCGGATAAATGGGATCAGAAGTCCCGCTGTTTCCCGCCGCAGCCACGACCAAAAGCCCGCCGTTGACGGCATAGTTGATCACGTCTTCCAGCATCGGGCTGACCTGAGTATCACCGAAACTGAGGTTGGCAATGCGAGCACCGTTATCCAGGGCGTAAAGGAGAGCGGAGGCGACGTCATCTTCCTGGAGGAAACCTGTCATGTTGCCGGCGCGTAGAATCATCAGCGGGCACGATGGGGCGGCACCGGCAATGCCGAGACCGTTCTGAATAGCGGCACCGGCAACCCCCGCAACAGCGGTGCCATGACCCATCTCGTCGGAGGGATCGTTGTCCCTGATCAGGTAATCTCCACTCGTCGGAAAGGTCGGTGCGTCGACGAAATCCCAACCTACGCTGTCATCTATGAATCCGTTGAAGTCATCGTCTATACCGGGACTGCCTTCAGCTTCTGCAACATTACGCCAGATGGAACTGATCAGGTCCGGATGATCCATCTCACAGCCGGTGTCGATGATGGCGATCGGCACGGATGCATCCCCGAAAGTGACGTCCCAGGCTTCGGCGGCGTGGATCCTCTGCAGACCCCAGAGATCGTTGTAGAGCGGATCGTTGGGGATGAAATGATTCTTGAGCAAGCGGTTCGGCTGGGCCCAGCGTATTGAAGACAGGCTGGCTAGATCGCTCATCAGAGTGGGGACGGAATGTTCGCGATCCTCAGGGAGTCGGATCAAAAGAAAGCGTCTGAATTGCTGGTGCTTTTCACCAGGCAGATGTAGGGCATAGCTTGTAACCGCAGAGGAGTACCTGCTCAAAACCGCGTCCAGGTCGGGTAATCCCGTGCGCACTCCTTCCACGTCTTGATACAGGGTGACGGTGCGATTGACTTCGAACAGTAATTCGCGCGGGCTGTCCAGGGCGTCTGATAGTCGTGACAAAGTTAGCATGAACAAAACCCCGGCAAAGGGGCTGAACGTCCGAATTAGCTGGCGTATCTTCATGGTGTCGTGAATCGGTTTGGTTTTGCGCAGTACCAGTGGAATGGTTTCTAAATGGCGTGAAACCGAACTACCGAACTTATAGCATGAAAAAGTTAATCTCTGATTCACGCTCTGGGAGCACGGGTCAGAACATCGAAGCCTGAATTCTACAGGTGAGCGTCATCATTAATGCCTCCACCTTTGAATTCCGGCATGTAAGGGCGGTTTTAAATCAATCTTTTCTTTTAACCTCACTGGGCGGCGTCTAAGTTCCTGAAGAAGGTCGTCCCGGCAGATGATTAATTCAGTGTCAAATACCTGCTTTGAGGTTTGTTCTTGGTCGCGGAAGTTGCTTAGAGAACGGACTATCTCAGGTGTGGTGCGGAGAGTGCTGGCCCTCTCCGAGAAGCCGCAGCGGTAACGGATGTTTGATAGGCGGGTAAGGATGAAGTTGGGTAGATGTTTGTGGATCGATTCTTCCCTAGGACGAGCAATCCTGCTCATGTCACTAGTCCGTGCTCGTACTTAATGCCTCTTCTCGGCGGCTTTTTAAATCTTTCAGGCGCTTTTTGAAATCGTTATTGTCAGGATCTTTTTCCAGCAATTTCTCGTATATCTCGATCGCTTCTTCGTATTTCTGCTGGGTGGCGTACAGCTCGCCCAGGGTCTTGGTGGCGATTTTCTTCTTCTTTCCCTTGGGCTTCTCCGTGCTCGGTGCAGCTTCCTCGGTTTCTGTGGGGGTTTCGGCTTTCTCTACGGGTTCGGACGGGTCTGTAACCGCTTCTCCGGTCACTGGCGCCGTTTCGACGGCTTCAGCCGCATCCGGTTTCTTGGTCGGTTCTTCTTTGCTTTTCGTGGGCTCTTTTTTACTCGGAGATTTCTTGGCCTTAGCGGGCTCGGGCGCGGCTTTTTCTCCTTCGATTTCGGCGGTATCATCCTTCGAAGTCACTTCAGCCGTATCGGTGCTTTGCTGCTCCGGTGGGATTACCTTCTCCGTCTTAGATGTTGCCTGCTCATCTGCCCCCTCGAGACCGAAGGGATCGCTATCTTCATCGGCGGGTGGTTCTGCTTTCGGTGTGGGCTTTTCGGCCTTCGGTTCTTCTATTTTTGGAGGTTCAGGTTCGGGAACTTCCGGCTGGGTATCCTGTTTGGCCTGAACAGGTTCTTCTGAAGCTTCAGCACTGTCCGTCTCTTTTGCCTCGGATTCCTCAGCTTTCGTTAGAGGTTCCGCTTCTTCCGTTGTCTCAGGCACACCGGACGATTTAATCTCCTCGATCATTTTGTTGATTTCAGAAGCTTCTTCATCGTCTTCAGCGAGGATTTCTTCGGTTTCAGACGAAGGTGTCTTCTCTTCTGCTATTTCGGGTTTGGGCTCAGCCTTCTTGGCAGATTTTGGCGCCGCGCTTTTTTTAATATCTTCGACAAAGTCGTCTTCCAGGGCTTCCTCGGCAATTTTTTCCGAAGCCTCCGTTGTCTCGGCGGGTGCTTCGGAGTGTGCCGATTCATCCGTCTCGTCCGGGTGAACGTACAATAACGGATCCAAAGTATTCATGCGGTCCCTAAACTTATTCGCCTCGTCCGTCTCTTCGAGCTTGCTCTTCGCCTTCTCCATGATTTGAAGTAGTCCGAGATGGTTTGGGTCCGTCTCCAGACCTCTGGCTGCGCAGTCTGCGGCATCACCGTAATGGCCGTTCAGCAGGTAGCCTTCACCTAGGATCTTCAATCCGGAGGTGTAGCCCGGGTGAGCCTCAACGCCGGTTTCAAGCACCTTCCTGGCGCGGTCCCAATCTCCGAGTTGAAGGTAGCAGTCCCCGAGTCGAGCGAATAGGAGAGGGGATTTTTTCACACGTTTGCGTAACTTGCGAATCTCTTGGCGAACTTTCGAGTCATCTTCGAACATGATATATCCCAGATTGATACATCGTAAATGTACATCATCCAGAAAAGAATGTCAAGGCTATTTTTTAGATTGCTTGTCCCTCGGCGCTCGGAGCGGTCAATACGGCAGCGGAGACCCCCGCCGCACCGTTTCTCCGTAGAAGACTGGCCAGGGCGTGCAGCGTCGCCCCGGAAGTTACCAGGTCATCGACGATCAGGATCCGTTTATCCCGCGCGGCTTGCGTATCGCCCAGCTCGAAAGCATGTTCGACACTTCTCCAGCGTTTTTGACGTCCCAGAGTCGTCTGGGAAGGCGTGTTGACAATCCGCACTGTTCCCGCTTGTTCCAGTTGGAGTTTATAGTTAGCCGCAAGGCTCGCTGCAAGACATTCAGATTGGTTGAATCCCCGTGAGCGTCTCCGGGCGGAATGAATCGGCACCGGAAGCAGGACGTCGAAATCAGAGACAGCCGCGGAATCTCGCATTACTTCGCACCATTCCCGCACAAGCCGCGATGCCAATTCAGGCCGGCCGTGGTACTTGAACAGGTGAATGATCCGCCGAAGCCGTTCATCGTACTCCCAGCCGATCCAGAGGTTATCCAACACGCCTCGCAGCGAGCGGAGTGGCGAGCCGCTCCGCTCCGGATAAGGGGGTAATGTGCGCCAGCATTTGTCGCACAGATACTGCCCGTCATGGTCCAGCCGGGAGTCGCACAGGAGGCACAGGTTGGGTAGAAACAGGCCGGAGATCTCTTTCCATATCCTGGATGACATTTGAATTCAGGGGACAGTTATGATCTCTTACGGCGGATCGCAACTGAGGTCTGGATTAAGTCCCTGAGGTTCAAGTTGCAGGGTTGCGTGGGTGATGCCGAACTTCTGCTGAATTGCACTGGTAGCTCTGGCCAGGAGTTCGTTATGAGGGACGTTCCCGGAAACCACCAGGTGAGCGGTTAAAACCGGCTGGTCGGATCCGATTGACCAGATGTGCAGATCGTGGCAGAACAGAACTTCGTCGAAACTCTCCAGCTCCGCTTTGACGGCGTCGAGCTTTATCCCCCTCGGGGCGCTCTCCAGCAAGATGCGCACGGCGTCTTTGACGATGCTGATGGAGCTCCACAGGATCAACAGCGAAATCGCCACGCTCAGGATCGGATCGATGATGAACCAGCCTCCCCAGAGCATTAGCAGACCGGCGATGATGACCGCTAGAGATCCCAGGCTGTCCGCCATTAAGTGCAAAAAGGCGCCGCGAATGTTGATGTCGTCCTTTTGGTGAGCTTTGAGCATCCAGGCGCTGGCCAGATTGGCGATCAGGCCCGCCGTTGCGATCAGCAGCATCTCCAGCGATTTGATGTCGGGCGGGTCGGCCAGCCGGTGGATCGCCTCCCAGGCGATAACCCCGACTATCAACCACAGACTCAAGCCGTTCAACAGAGCCGCTAAAACCTTCACGCGGCCGTAGCCGTAGGTGCGCCGCTTCGTCGAACTCCACTGGGCTATATGATGCGCGATCAGGGCGATACCCAGCGCCGCCACGTCGGTAAGCATATGGCCGGCATCGGCTAAGAGTGCCAGGCTGTTGGTCAGCAGGCCGCCGATGAATTCGACGACTAGAAAGGTGGCGTTGATGCCTAAAGCCCACCAGAGCGCCCGGGAAGATCCGTTGTTGTCTATGGTATGGTTTTGATGATCGTGAGCGTTCATTTTGGCTGCATCAGTTTCCTTTTTTCATTCGTAGCACATGCCAACATTCCCCATCCCCGCGCGGGATGCACTTTTCGATGACGTAATCCAGGTCCGGGTTTAGACCCCTCACCAGCGCCTCTTCCATGGACGTATGCGCAGCGCAGAGTTGAGGCCGGGTGAAGGGATAGGGGCAGGCAGGGACCGTGATGGTCACTTTGTCATCGCTCCATTCGGTGACTTCGCCTTCCGACCTCATCCCGTTGAACATCTTGACCAGGAGGAGCCCCACCTGCTGCAGGTCCATCTCGCCTTCACGATCTCTGACCTTTGCCGCGATCTCCCGCCCGTATTGAGCGCTGACCTCACGGATCAACTGCAGGCCCTCCTCGCCGAAACGGTCTTCGATGGCTTCGTAGAGAAGGCGGATGCGGGTCAACAAACCTTTCAGGTTGCTGCGGTAGCGCTTCTCCAGCGGGATCTCCTCGGCTTCGACGCCGGGGGGCAGCTTAATCACGCAGTCCCGCCTTTTCGTATTGACTCGACGCCACCAGGAAGAGCAGGAACGCCACCGCGATCAGCAGCAACAATCCCGGCCAGCCGCCCAGAGGAGCGCTGACGATGGCCAACACGTCCGCGTTGCCGGATATGACGATGGGGATGGCCATTAAAATGCCCACGATGGCTTCGCCGGTGATCAGCCCGGAGGCGAACAAGAGGCCCGCCTGGTCCGACTTCGCTTTCATTTTGGTGAAATTCGGCGATGATTTGTAGCTCCGGCCGTGCATCTTGACGAAGTGCGAGATGAGCCCTCCGGCGAAGATGGGGACGGACAGTTCGATGGGGAGGTAGATCCCCACCGCAACGGCCAGAATCGGCGCTCTGAAGGATGAATTCCTTTTTTCCAGGTATTTATCGAAAGTGATGATCCCGATGCCGATTAGGGCTCCGATGAAGATCATCGTCCAGGGGAGGTCACCGGAGAAGACGCCCTGAGCCACCGACGCCATCAGGGTTGCCTGGGGAGCGGTCAGCGGATCGGGATGCTCGGGGGTCGGTTCGCCGAAGCCGTAGGCGTTCAGGAGCAGCATGAGTACCGGCGCCATGATCAACGCAGCAGAGAGCGTGCCCACCCCTTCCATAATCTGTTGTTTATAGGGTGTGGCGCCCACCAGCCGCCCGGCTTTTAAGTCTTGCAATGTGTCGCCTGAAATCGCCGCCGCGCAGCAGACCACGGCGCCCACCAGGATCGCCGCCGCGGGGCCGTATTCGTTCCCCGATCCCATCAGCACGAAGAGCAGCAGCGAGGTGGATAGGATCGTGGCGAGATGGGATCGTTCGACGACCCCACCAGTCCCGCCATGTATCCCGCTACCGCCGAGAAGAGAGCCGCCGCCAGGAGCATCATCACCGCCATGAAGAGGGAGATGACTAAACCCTCAACCACGATCAGATAATAGGCGTACAGGGGAATGATCGAGACTAACAGGCCGATGAAAACCCATTTTATGGGCACGTCGCGTTCGGTGCG
>JALGZU010000670.1 GCA_025774735.1 candidate division LCP-89 bacterium
TTTTACCGGGGGATCCCCTCCGGAGATGTCCCCGTCCACCAACCGATCCAGATTCCAGCGAGCCGCCACGAGTTCACCATTGTCCTGGCGGATAATCAGCACGCTCCCCATCTTTGCCTGGCGGCTGGGGCCACCTGCTAGTGATACCGCCTGAAGCGCCGTCAATTGACCGCGATAAGGAACCGCCCCGGCGGCTTTGACTTCACCCAGCACATAGACTTCCGGGGTCCCGAATTCACGCACGAAAACCGTGACCTCAGGACTCTTGATGATGCGCTCGTAATGTCCCGTGATCATGCTGTCCACCTGCCGCGGGGAACGGCCTATCACCAGAAGATCCCCGATACGTTCCAAAGAGATCCGGCCATCCGGCCTTACTCGCACGGTCTCGTTGAAGCGGTCGTTGTTGAAGAACCGGATCTCCAGCAGGTCGTTGAAATCGATCAGGTATTCCGGTAATTCTGCAGATAGGGGGGGACGGTATTCCGGCAGAGGGAACCGGGCGATTTCCTGAAGACCCGGTTTTCCTCCGCCGCATGAACAAAGGGCGAAAAGTGACGATAAAAGGAGCAGAGCCCCGGCTGCCCTGAACACGCGACGATTCGACGTCAATTTGTTCTGTCTCATGGCGGTAGTTTTTACCTGTACGAAAATTTTACCGATCTATTCACGAAAAGATAGCAAATAATCCCGGCAAAATCAAGTCATTTTCAATGTTATGAACCCCTTATCGCTGATCGAAGAAGCCGAGAAATCGTTGCGCGTCTACTGTGAAACAACCGACTTCAAAGGCTGGGATCCCTGGGACGCGCTGGCTTCACCTCTCTTGAAAATTTTTCCATTCAGCCACAAATACCCACGCTGGGCCGCAAACCACCTGATTAAAATTTCTCCCCTTAACTTCAGACAGCTATTGGGTATCCGCCCGGACTGCTTCGCCAAAGGTCTGGCCCTCTTCCTCTCGAGCTATGTTTCCAGCGAGAAAAGCAAACCTGCAGAGTCCAATTGGGAGAGTATAGACGAACTGAAGCAGAGGTTATTCGATAAAACGATAACCGGCTATGCCGGACCCTGCTGGGGAACCAATGTCGCTTACCAAACCCGAGCCTTCTTCGTCCCTGAAAATACACCCTCCCTGGTACATACCGCCTTCGCTGTGGAGGCGATCCTGGATCTGTACGATCTTAAACCCGATCCCACCCTCCTGGAAACCGCCGACGGCGCCTGCCGGTTTATCCTCAGTGACCTGAATATACGTGAAACGAACAGCGGCATCTCTTTCAGCTACACACCTACGGATCACTCCCGGGTGATCAATGTCAGCGCTCTGGCCGCGAGGATGTTGGTTCGGACAGGTAAGATGACTGAAAATCACGCTTATGTGGATACGGGGAGGCGAGCTGCTAAGTTTGTTATCACCCAACAGAATCGGGACGGCTCATGGTATTACGGCCAGGATCCTGTACATCGTTGGATTGACGGTTACCATACAGGTTTCGTCCTGGAGGCCTTAGAGGATTACTTTAAATACACGGGTGATAACGACGCAATAAACGTTATTTTACATGGATTGAATTTTTACCGAACGAACTTATTCGGGAGCGATGGAACGCCCAAATTCTCCCCTAAAGCCACCTACCCCATCGATGGGCACTGTCTGGCTCAAGGAATCCTGACATTTACTCGCCTTCGGCAACGGCACCCGGAGAGCCTGGAGATGGCTCAAAAAATCGCCCTATGGGGCATCAGGCACTTTCAGGACGCCAGGGGATACTTCTACTTTCAGCGCAGAAGGTTGTGGCTGAACAAAATCCCCCATATCCGCTGGGTACAGGCGTGGATGTTTCTTGCCCTTAATCGGCTTCTGAATGCGTTGCAGTTTGATCAATAAAGTTCCCAATCTCCTCGCTACCCCTTCTTCACCTCCTTCAATTTACGCGAAATTTCCGTTTCAATATCCAACATCGCATCCTCGACACCGGCGTAGGATGTCGTGCTGATCTTCATCTGCTTCGCCAT
>JALGZU010000124.1 GCA_025774735.1 candidate division LCP-89 bacterium
GATATCCTCCTGGCTTTGAGTGTAGATCTGGTACCAATCCGCATCCGTCAGCGTATCTAAGCACATCGGGAACAGGATCTGCTCTTCCTTGTAAATCATCTCTTCGATGGCTGTCGATGCAGGCTTCAGCAGCAGCTCCACAAGGCTGGTTGCTTCCCCCGCGGAAATCGTGCGTGTTCCTTCGAATGCTTCCTGAACCGCTTTCATCATCTCCCGCACCTCGTCATGCTTCCCCCACATCACCTTCGGAGGCCCGGTGATCTCCTTCTTTTCCAGGAAAGGAAATAGCAGGTTTTCCTTGCGCTGGTAGTGCTTCTCGATGTCCGCCAGCGCGTTGAAATGCCCCCGCATCTCCAGAAAAAGCTCGCTGGCGTCGTCATCGTCCTTGATCTGACCCAACTGCTCGTAAAGTTCTTTCAGGATTCCGGTCTGAGCCATCACGGCGCGGTTCTCCTGCTGAAATGTGTGCACCGGATGCCCTGGCGGAGCTGTCTTCGCCCCCTCCTGGCTGATGGCGCCCTTGAGCGCCTCCGTGTGCACGTCGCAGAGCTTCAGAACCTCTTCCGCAGGAAGCCCGTCCGAAATCAGCTCCTGCTCGACCGCCACCACCGTGTCGTACGGCACTTCCCCCAGCAGCCGAACCAGTTGCTTCTTAACCGCTTCCGGCGCCACCCCTTCATGGAGCTGCAGGATCAGGTGCTTCAAAAGCTCTTTCCGCTTTTCCTCGTTGTTTATTAATTCACTCATCTCCACCTCGAATTTGTCGCTTCTATAACGGGTTTGAGGCCGCCTGACCTGAAGTTGTCCGAAATTTCCGGCCTAAGTGAAAACGGCGGCAAACTCGCCGCCGCTCCGAATTACCCGATTTAATGATGATTCTGGTGTTGTATTTGACCAGCAGTCTATTCCGCGGCCGCGGCTGGGGGCGTGAACACCCGCTGCGCCAGCTCCCGATCAATCATGAACAGGCCGGGACCGGTTTCGCCGGCTAATTTGATCTGCTGGATGATGTCATCTGCGGACGCTTCCTCTTCCACCTGCTCGTCCACGAACCACTGCAGAAAACTCTCGCTTGATTTGTCCTTCTCACTGATGGCAATGTCCACTAACTTCGAGATCAGGCCGGTGACAAGCTGTTCGTGCTTGTAAACCGCTTCGAAAACGGCCAAGGGCGACTTCCATGCTGTCTCGGGCGCTTTGATCGCCTTCAGTATCACGCGGCCGCCGCGGTCGTTCACGAAATCGTACATCTTCATGGCGTGAAAGTTCTCCTCCTGTACCTGCACCTGCATCCAGTTGGCGAAGCCGTTCAGGTTGAGTGAGTGGCACCACGAGGCCATCGATAAGTACAGATAAGCTGAATACAATTCAGCATTTATCTGCTCATTGATGGCTGCTTCCATCTTTTTTGATAACATGACAGTTCCTCCACTATGGGGATTACTTGGTGTTTTGATTCAAATTCGTTTTCGGATGTTTATTGCGGGGCAGTTCTGCGGGGGATGGGGTAGATGTCTTCTGAAATAAACACGCCATCCCGACCGAGGTTCCCGCAGTTTTGTATCGGGTTACCTTTAATACGTATCTGGATGAGGATTGGTTGGACGGAAATAGCCGTCAAGGGCGAAATTCTACATGAGCCGACACATCAGAAATTTTACACTGGAACTGTGGAGTATGATATGGCTGAACAATGAGTGAGGATTGAAAGGTGATAGGGGTGACGCTGGGCTTCAGATTTGGGAGGTCATACCCGCCATGCCCAGTTTCTTCATCCGGTGAGACTCGTAGGCCAGAAGGGTTCGGCTTCTTTCCTCGTCACTGATCGGAGCCGAGAGCTCGTAACCGCACTCCTGCATACTCTTTGCGAGTAAAACTTCCGCGATCCGCCCCGCCTCCGGATTGTACTCCCGCCAGCGCCCGATAGGAGTCGCATCGAAGTCCTGTTTCAAATCCCCGAATGCCGAATTTTCCTGCCACTTCGAACCGTAATCGGTCATTGCCGCCGGCACCCGGATCGCGGCGTCGTCCAGGAAGGTTGCCAGGTGCGGCAGAACCTGGTCGGTTTCTAAAATGAAATCCTCGTACCGCAGGATGAAGATCCGGCCGGAGAAGCGGACGTCGCAGAATAGTCTTTTAATAGTAAATAGCGAGCGCTCCCACCCTTCGATATAGTCGTGCAACGTGGCCGGTTCGTCGGCAAATCGTTTCAGCGCCGATGTCGCCAGGTCTCTGGGATCCCGCAGCATGAAGAGGATCTTTAGATCCGGAACCAACTGCAGGAGATCCCCCCCGAGATGGTGCAGCATCGTCGTCTTGTGCCCCACCACCACGTCGCCGGGCTGAGCGATCATCTCCAGCACGTAGGTGTAAAAGTCCAGCAGGCTGCTGAATTCATCCGCACACAAATCCAACTCGATACCCAGCATTGAGGTCCAGTCGTCGAAGGTGCCCAGGAGCCGCAGCCGCTGATGCAAGCTTAAAGCTGTCTCCAGATCAACTCCTCCCAGGGATCTCTGCAGCCGCTCCACGTGCAGAAAATCTCGGTACACCGTAAATTCATCCTGAGAGTTGAGAAAATTAGCCAGGAGAGTCGTGCCGCTGCGCCTCTCACCGGTGATGAGCAATTTCGTCATCGGCCTGCAAATTCGCCCAGTATATTCGCATCTCGTAAAGGTTATCAACTCAGAAATGCAAATCCTGTGCCATCCGGAAGCCCTGTATCTTGCACTATTAACTTCTGTTAAATAATGATTTGCAATTCTGCACCCGTTGGGTTCTTCACCCCAATCGGCACCTTTTGCCCTTGTTGGGACCAATGCGGATTGTTTGAACCTCACCGAAGCAGAGAACACCCTCGCCCCGGCAGAGTCGGTCACTGCAGGCGATATAAGCTTCATCCCCCTTAGAATCTGCCCGATTCGCTTGCGTCGCGTTCCCGATCCTGTTATTATTTATGGATGCCCGTCCTCACCTCAAGAATAACGTCGGAATCTTGCACGACTGATCTGCTGACTTATGAAGTCTGATAAAGTTAAAAACTACCCGCCGGGCGCCGAAGGCATGCTGCGGCACGCCTTTCTGGAAAAGCTGGATGATGGCTTCTGCTCACCCTTGAATACCATCCTGAACCTCAGCCGCAGGCTTCTGGATGAGAAGCCGGCCCCGGCGCAGCGGGAATCCCTCGAAGTGATTCACCGTAGCGGAACCCTGCTCCTCGATGCCCTCAACGACCTGCACGACCTGGCCAGGATCGAAACCGGCGAACTTGAAATCGACGCCGTCGAATTCAATCTGGTTGCGGCGCTGGAAACGATTTCGATTCCCTACAGAGAACAGGCTCATCAAAAAAATCTGAATCTCGAACTCGAAACCGATCCCCGCATTCCACCCGTCCTGATCGGAGATCCGGGCAGACTGCGTCAGCTGATCGATATGTTGCTGGGTAATGTCGTCAAGCAAGCGGTCGGAGGGCGTATTTCTCTGAATGCATCGCTTGTTGAGGCTGTTACAGGGACTGTCGCCATCCGTTTCGAACTGCAAAGCTTCCTCAGCAGCATGGATGGCATGGAGAAACCTGGTTTGCGCTTGGCCTCATGCTTGGTACAGCTCCTGGGGGGGGAGATTGCCATGAAAAGCGGGCCGGGTACCGGAGCAACTGTCCGCTTGGATCTCCCCTTCAAGGTAGGAACCGATGAACACCTCACAAACCGGCAACCTGTTCGGGAACTCAACCTCGACGAACTGCCCGTCCTGGTGGTGGATAACGATCCCGGAAATCTGAACCGGCTGCAGCGTATGCTGCGCGCGGGTAAGATGAAACCGGTCGGAGTCCCCCATGGGGAAGCCGCCGTTCAGGCGCTGGTGCGGGCTGCGGATAAGGGAAAACCGTTCGCCGTGACGATCATCGACTGGTTCGCACCCCCCCGCGGAGGCACCGAATTGGCGGATGAAATCAAGCGCAATCCCGCCAGCGGTGACGTCCACGTTATCATGCTGAATTCCGCCGGCCAGAGGGGGGATGCCGCCCGCTGCCGTAAAATCGGCGTGGCTGGATACCTGCCCCGGCCGGTAATTGAAGCCGACCTCATAGAAACCATCCGCACTGTTATGGGAAGGTCGGAAGGGATGCCCGGTGAGTCGCCCCTGGTGACGCGTCACTCCATTCAGGAGAACCAGAGTACCAGGAATTTGGATGACGGGGATGGGGAAGAGCCCTGTTTCGAACTTGAAACCGATGAACCTGGATGATCACCCTCTTTAGAAGAATTCAGGGAACTCTTCCCGAAAAGCAGCGGCCGGATCCGATCAATCGAATCCGGCCGTTCTAATTCAGTTCATCTTGGGTTAAGGTCAGAACCGTCCCTCGTAAGTCAGTCGGAAACCCTCGAAAGGCTGCACCGGACGGCACACACCTGAAGTGCATTTCAAGCCGCCCCTCTCCCGCCCGTAGAAGAGCATCAGGCGGTGATTGTGCCGGATGTCCGCCGCAATCTCGGCGCCCAGCCATTGGTCCCCTTCTACCACGGAAGGCTCGGACGACTGTTCGTACGAGATGTTGAAACTACCCCAGGCGGCGCGGGATAGCGTCAGAGAAAACCACTGCTCGTTGTGGGTCTGGTCCTGCTCCTTGTCATCCACCCACATGCTCTCCACGACGCCGGTCACGCTCCACGCATCGCTGACATTGTAAATCGCCTCAGCCAGCGTCGCCGTCTTCTTCTCCCAGAAGAGTGATCTGGCCTCCTCGTTCTGACCCGCGGCCACTTTCAGAGTCCAATCTGAATGCGGGTAAATCTCGCTCTCCAGGAACAGCTCCCAGAACGGGTTGAAATCCTCGGCGAGCGACGGCATCAATGATCCGCCATCGTGCTGACTCGACTGGCTGAAGTTCAAACTGACGTAGAGCGGTTCCCAGGGCGTCGCCGACAAGTCCAGCTCGAATCCGACCTGGTCATCTATGAGGGGAATATGGGGGTGCTGGGAAAGCAGGTGAGTGGTGTACTCACGCTGTACGATCGGAGGAGTCTGGAAGGGGTTGTCCACACCGAACTGGTAATACTTATACCCGACCTGCGCCGCGATCCCCAGAGTCGATGCCGATACCGATACATAGGTTCCCTCCCCGTCCAGGAGCTCGCTATCGTCCGGGCGGCGCTGCGCGTATTCGCCGTAAAAACTCAATGGACCGATGTCGACTCCCGCGTACGCCTCAGGAGTGAAGTGCTTCTCGTAACTCAAGCCCTCCTGGTGAACCAGGCTGCCGCCGACGAATAATCCTGAACGCGGCCTGAGCTCGAAGTTGATCCCCCCGACGTTCTCCATTTCGACTAAGTAACCCTCCCGGCTCTGTCCGTAAATCGCCTTGAAGCGTAGTGCCTTTGAACGGTACGAAACCTTGCCCCCGCGCAGGCCCGAATCGAAGTACAGGTCCCGGTTCTCGAAAAGGTTCAAGGCTAAGCCTTTGCCGAAAGTCTCGGTCACGTCACCGGCCCAGACCTCCCAGCGTTTATACTTCCACTGCGCGTAGATCTTGTCGTCCAGGCGGTGTTTCTCCTCCAGGCCGAACAGAATCTCATCCACTTCGGAGGGCTGCATCTCCAGAACCCGCAATCCCAGCCGCAGGCTGTTGCCCACGGGCAGATCCCGGAAGAAGACCTCTCCCGTAATCAGCGCCTCGAGGTATGATCGGTCGGTCAGGTTGTCGGGGAACTCCTGGACACTGCGCGGATCGGCCTCTTCGCCCTCGTCCCATCGCAACTTGAAACTGCCCTGAAAATCCGCGCTGAGTGCAGTTGAAGAAACCAGTAATATCGTTGCGATGATGCCGGATAAAATGCCGCGGACTGCCCTCGAAAACCGCCCCAAGATGCATCTACTCACCGGCAGTCTCCAGCTTCAACAGCTCGCGAACCTTCTCTTCCAGGATCACCTCGTCACCCGGGTTATATCCCTGGTGAGTTTCGACGATGTTCCCATCCTCGTCGATGATCACGCGGTAGGGGAGAGTGCTGCCTTGAAAGAGGCGCAGCACCTCGCTGTTCGGATCCAGGAGTACCGGAAAAGTGTACCGCTTCGAACGCACGTAAGGCCGCACCTTTGATTGGCTCTTTGGAGAATCCTCGCTGATGGTGATCAGCATGAAACCCTCCTCCGAGTACTTTTCGTGCAACTCCTGGAGATAGGGGAGTTCGTGTTTGCAGGGGGTGCACCAGGTTGCCCAGAAATCCAGCAGGATGATGCCTTCACCCAGTTGATCGGCGAGGGTGAAGAGGTCGCCGTTCATGTCTTCCAGCGTAAAGTCCGGGCTTGGGTCCCCGGCGTATAGGCTCTGTCCCCCACACAAGAGCAGCAGGAACAGGAGCGTTGTAATCGTTCTTCGCATGATGAATTCCAGCGGGTATCCAGTTTGATATTACTTGAGTTTCAACGATTTGATCGTACGCACGGCTTCCCCGTTGTCCACCGTGATGATGTAGAGCGCCCCCGGCAGGTCGAGACCCTGGTCGTTCTTCCCGTTCCAGTTGAACGTATGCGTCCCGGGAACCTGTGCCCCTTCGAAGAGGGTCCGCACCTTCTGACCCAGCGGGTTGTACACCGCAATGGTGATCTCCTCGGCTTGGCCGCTCGTGTAACTGAACGACGTCCCCGGATTGAACGGATTCGGAAACGCCGGAGTAAGGCTGAAATCTCCCGGCGTCAGAGCGGTTGTCTCCACCTCGACTCCCAGAGGTGTCTGGTACACCGTGAACAGTACCGACTGCGGATTGCCCGGATTGAATGCGGAGTCGAGGGTGACCAGCATGGTGGCCGGATCCGGATTCGCTTCGGGGATCACTTTGATGTCCACGTAATCCACGGCGGCCGAATCGAGGTAAGCCTCCATTTCGAGGGTATAGGGCAAATAGCATCCCTGTCCGAAACAGGGTTGAAAATACCAGTCTCCGAAACCTGTGGTGTCTATGGTCATGGTGAGAACCAGCAGGGATTGCGTGAGATTGGTGACGGTCGCCATCAGGTCGAGAGTATCACCTATCGTGCCTTGCAGCAGGGAATCCTCGCAGACCATGGTGAAATCCTGAGCCCCGGCCGTCGGTGCGCTGATGACTGTTCCCAGCGCTATTAAAATGATGATCTTCAGGGCGTTTCTTGACATGATAAAACCTCTCTATCTGTAGTGTTTCTTAATTCGCAAAGGAGCTAGTTGATGGGAGGCTTATTGTCCCATCAGTCCCTCGATGATCCCGGCCAGCTCCTCGTATGTTGTACTCCCTAAACGCTCCACGATCTCCCCGCCGGGCCCGATGATAAAATTCGTCGGCCAGATATCGACACCATAGGTGAGATAGGTGTCCCCGCCGTAATCCAGCAGAAGTTGGAAACTGAGGCCGAGCCCGGAGCGGACCTGTTGCACGGTTTCGAGATCGTCGGTGACCATCGGATTCAGTGCCAGAATGCGGAGCCCATCCGGTGAATAATCCTGATAAATCTGTTCGATCTCCGGGAACTCTTCCATGCAGGGCTGGCACGTGCTGAACCAGTAGTTCACCAGCACGATGTGACCCCGGTGATTGTGCAGGCTGATCATGTCGCTGAAATCGTTCTCCAGCGTGAAGTCGAATCCCAGGTCGCCCACCTGGTTACCCTCTTGCCCCACCTCGAGTGAAAGCGTAACATCAACGGTGTCGTCCGGCATCGCCATGACATTGATCAGTTGGGGATAAAGGGTCTTGTAGCCCTGCCGGTAGGCCGATACGTGGCGCGGGCCCGTATCCACCTGGATATAGATCGGTTCGTTGGCCGTGGCCGTCGTGTCGCTTACCATCTCGTCGATGATGATGTGGGCTTCAGACACGTTCGTCGTCACGGCGAGCCAACCCTCGGTGCATTGACATAAGTCAAAAATAGGTGAAGTTACCTCATCCTCAATGACCATCACCTCCAGTTC
>JALGZU010000671.1 GCA_025774735.1 candidate division LCP-89 bacterium
GAAAATCCGCGCCTGCATCTACGATTACTACGTCAACCATGCCATCTCCTACGTCCTCCTCTGCGGCGACACGGATTACATCGAATGCCGGTCTCTCTGGGTGCAGGCAGGATCCAGCGTGGACAACATCCCCAGCGACCACTATTACGCCGCTCTGGACGGCACCTGGAACGACGACGGGGACGATTACTGGGGTGAACCGGGCGAAGAGGACTGGTACGCCGAAGTCACCCTGGGACGTTCTTGCGCCGATGACGCCGGCGAGGTCGAGAACGTTCTGAACAAGTTCATGCTATACCAGACCGCCCCGATTACCGACGAAGTTGAATCGGCGCTGATGGTGGGCGAAGACCTGGGCTGGAACAGTTGGGGCTGGGAATACATGGAGGAGATTCACCTGGGATCCTCCAACCACGGCTACACCACAGAGGGCATCCCCGGAAACATCTTCGTCGAGACCTGCTACGAGTATCCCGGCATCTCCTGGTCGGCCATGAGCGACCTGCTTCCCATGTTGAACCAGGGCCCCAACATCGTCCATCACCTGGGCCACGCCAACTGGAACTACGTGTTCAAATTCTACGGTTCCCAGGTCAACGACGACAACTTCACCAACAACGGCCTCAATCACAACTTCTTTATCGGTTACAGCCAGGGCTGTATCTGCGGAGCCTTCGAGCACAACACCCCGGACTGTATCGTGGAGAAGTTCACCACCATCGCCAACGGCGCCGTGGCTTTTATCGGCAACAGCCGCTACGGCTGGGGTGAGTACAATTCGACCAACGGCGCATCGCAGCGCTTCCATCGTGAATTCGGTGACGCGCTGGCCGGGGAAGGCATCACCCTGATCGGCGCCATGAACCGGGACTCCAAGGACGACAACGTTTACGTGAGCATGTACGATAATTACCTGCGCTGGTGCTTCTACGAGCTGAACCTGTTCGGTGATCCGACTCTCGACGTTTGGACGGCGCTGCCCGGTGTGTTCACCCCCACCTACGAACCGGAAGTGGCTCTGGGGGAATATACTTTTGAAGTCAGTGATATCTCCGTGGAAGGCGCGGTGGTCACAATGTCCATGGACAACGTGGTCCTGGGTCAGAGCATTGTCAACGGTTCCGGCGTCGCCACCGTGTACTTCGCTGCTCCGCTCCAGCAGATTGGCGTCCTCGACCTGATGATCACCGCCCACAACATGCTGCCCTATGAAGGCTCCGTCACGGTGACAGGATCCGGCGGATCGGTCAGCGTGGCCCTGACTCCGGTGAGTCCCCCGGTTCAGGTTCCCGCTTCCGGCGGCAGTTTCGATTATAATATCGAAGTGACCAACGCGCAGCAGACAGGAACCAATTTCACCGTCTGGTGCGACGTCACTCTACCGGATGCCCAGGTCTACGGTCCCGTCATCGGTCCCCTGAACCTCTATCTGTCCGGCAGCGGATCCTTAAACAGGGACCGCACCCAGAGCGTCCCGGCTTCTGCTCCGACGGGCGTCTACTCATTCAACGCCTACACCGTTGCCGATGGGGATACCTCAACCGACAGCTTCGATTTCGAAAAGCTCTCGTCCGGTAGCGACGGAGATGTCATCGGCGATTGGCTGAACAGCGGGGGATCCTTCGAGGAATGGGCTGCTTCTGGCGAAACGGTCACGCCGGCTGAATTTGTCCTCCATGGTGCTTACCCCAATCCTTTCAACCCGGTTACGACACTCAGTTTTGCGCTGCCGGAAGCCGGGCACATAAATCTAACCGTTTATGACATCTCCGGCCGCCAGGTGGCCGAACTGGTTGACGGCTGGCGGGATGCAGGCTATCACGAAGTCAGCTTCGAGGCCTCCACATTGAGTTCTGGAGTGTACATTTACCGGTTAGAAGTCGGTGCTTACTGCGCCAATGGTAAGTTGGTGTTGATGAAGTAGACTGAACACAGCACATTCAGGGGCGGCCCATCGGGTCGCCCTTTTTTGTTTCTCAGCCGAAAAAAATGCCCGTGTTTCCGATTTTACTTGCTT
>JALGZU010000672.1 GCA_025774735.1 candidate division LCP-89 bacterium
GGATCTCACCTGTCGAGGGTACCGTCGGCACCAGCCTGCACATCACCGGATTCGGCTTTGGAATCGAGGCGGGCAAGGTTCAGATCGGCGGCAAGAAATGCAGGATCCTCGGTTGGGCCGACATGGCGATCGACTGTGTACTCGACAAGTCGGTTCCCGCAGGCATTCACGATGTGAGAATCAAGACGAGAGGAAAAGGCGAGGACCCGATCGTCGAGGAGGATGCCTTCACCGTCAGACTACCGCGAATCGACCCGATGGATGGGATGTTGCACGTCTCCACCGAGGACACGATCACCATCACCGGAGGTTTCTTCGGCACCAAAAAAGGGAAACTCTTCCTCATCGACGAGCGTGGCAAAAGGCGAAAGTGCCAGGTCGCCAAAAATGATTGGACCATGAACGCCATCACCTTCAAGAGACCAAAAAAACTCTCGGGCGTATTTGACATCATGATCAAGAATAAGGTTGGTTCGGATCTGGTGGAAGAGGCGTTGTATTTGGAGTGAAACCTATCGATTTCGGATTGCGGAATGCGGAGTAAGACGTAAAACGTAATGCGTAATTCGTAAAGAGAGATATTGATCACCAGCTAACGAACCCTTCCTGCCCTGGGTCCTACGTTCATCATTTCAGTCGAATGACTGAATGGTTGATTATCTGATATAATGCGTTTTATATCAAAAGGAGGATACGTGTATGGATTTATTAAAGGAAACTGCCATCGAAACGATCAAACGCTTGCCCGACGAGTGTACTATCGAAGATATTATGTACCGACTAGATCTTGTGGCCCAGGTTCTCGAAGGAATTCAAGATGCACAGGCTGGGAGATTGTTGACAACGGATGAACTGCTCGAAAGAGTTGATCAATGGGCGAGATAAGGTGGACAGAAAAGGCAAGCAGCAATCTGCAGGCGATATTCGACTATATATCACAAGACTCCAAGATTTATGCCGCAAGATATTTAAAAGCACTGATTAATGCGACAAGAAAACTTGAGGCGATGCCCCGTGCCGGTCGTATGGTGCCGGAGCTTGAAAATCCGGACCTGCGAGAAGTTATCTATGGGAATTACAGGATTGTATACAGAATCGCTAGCATGGAAGAAGATATCGAAATACTTACGGTGGTTCATGGCGCGCGCGATTTGAAAAAATTAATCCGTGAGGAATGGGAACTATGAGTTCCTCATCATTGATTTCTGCTGACACTTTCCAGCCCGGCTAGGTCGGAACGGCCAGGAAAACCCCAAGTATTGCCTACAGACTACTCCCTCCAGCTTTCTGGTTCCTGATCCCTGCCGAAATCCGAAACCCGACACCCGAAACCTCAATGGTGAACGCCGAACCCACCAATTACGATTTCGTAAGGGTCGATCACAATATTGTATCCACTCCTGGATGACTCGAGCATTTGGACCTCTGGGATTCTCCCCTCATGGCCGCCATTTCAAGAGAAAACGAGCATTATCGGGGATAATCCACGTCACTCAAACGGATTTCTTGCTGGCACCGATTTTGCAGACATCTTTCTCCGGATTGTTCCCATGACGGAAAATGGAAGGAGACCTCAAATGACGATCCGGATGAACGGGAGACGGAGGGAGAATTCAAAGGGCGCCATTATTTGGCTGGCGGCGCTCGCTTTTTCATTGTTGCTCAGCACGCCTGCGGTACTGGCGGAGCCGATTACGAGCATACAATTGGATATCGATAAGGGAAACCTCGCTCCCTCGACAACGTGGCCAATGGGTGTCGGCGTGCCGCTGAAGAGAGGACAGGCCTTTGATGTCTCCTCCCTGGGGGTCCAGGGATCCTCCCAGGGACTGGTCCCGGCTGAGTTCGAGGTCAGGACGAAGTATCCCGATGGCAGCATCCAGTGGCTGTGGGTCGATTTCGAGGCCAGGGCCGACAGCTACTACATCCTGCATCTGGATGGACAAAAAGCCATGCTGCCGTCGCCGGGAATCGACGTCTCCGAGAGCTCCGGTCAGATCACAGTCGACAACG
>JALGZU010000673.1 GCA_025774735.1 candidate division LCP-89 bacterium
CTTCAACCTGATCCCTATTCCACCTCTGGATGGATCGCGCATCCTGGGTGGTCTGCTGCCCACCGAAATGGAACGCGAATACCGGAAACTCGACCGCTTCGGACCGATGTTAGTGCTGGTCCTTGTCATGGGCGGATACATGCTGAACATCCCCATTCTCTGGTGGATCATCATGCCATTCTTAAAATTCTTCTTACACCTTTTCGCTGGAATTGCTTGAGTCATTCATGAAAAGAAAATATACGCTCATAGCCCTGGTTTTCACACTCGTTCTATCCTCGGGATGCGCTCCCTGGTTGCGTGGTAAAGACGACCGGGTAGAGTACCTGCAGTACGCTTCCCGCCAGTACCTGAGCAGTGCGTACCTGAAAGGTTCTTCGTGGTCCATCCTGGCGGTGGATCTGGAAAGCAACCGCATTCTCCTGAATATCGACGCTAACCGGTCCCTGATCGCTGCTTCGGGAATGAAACTGCTGACGACCGCCTGCGCCCTGGAAAGCCTTGGACCGAACTTCCGGATCATTACGGAGGTGGGATACACTGGAAATATCGATTCGGCAGGGGCGCTGCACGGTGACCTGGTGATCCTGGGAGCGGGAGATCCCACGGTCTCGACGAGGTACTCCACTTTGACGGACAGCGCCGATCTGAATGCGACTCTGCTTAGTTGGGCGGATTCCATTTCGGCGCACGGAATTCAGTCCATCGACGGTAATGTTACGGGCTACAGTGGCCGGTTCGGCGGCGCTCCCCTTGGTTCGGGCTGGGAATGGGATGATCTAAAACATTCCTACGCAGCAGAAGTCAGCCCGCTGGTCTATGCGGACGGATTTGTGGATATCACGGTTACTCCGGGCGCGGCGCCGGGCGCGGCGGCTCAGGTCGAAGCGTCACCGGACTTCGATATCATCCATCTATACAGCAGCGTCATCACCTCGGATTCCGGCACAGTTGCTGAGATTCACATGGACCGCACTCTGGCGAACAATATCATCTCCGTCTGGGGAAATATCCCCGCGACCAGCAGCCCCTGGCAAGAAGAGGTGGCCGTGTACGATGCCGGCTCCTTCTTCATGCGCGCTTTTCATCAGGTGCTTCAAGAGAAGGGGATCGTGGTCAACGGCCAGGCGCAAGTAAGCGCGCGTACAGGGAAAGACGGCCAGAGTCTCACCCCCTTATTCACCCATGCTTCGCTGCCCTTGAGCCAGCTCATCAGGCAGATAAACCAGGACAGCCAGAATCTTTCCGCCGAACTGCTGCTGCGCGTATTGGGCGACGAAATTATCGCCAGTTCACCCGAATATGCGGTCTATACAGGTGACGCCTTCCGGGGGGGGCGTAAGAAGGTCCTCGACTGGGATGCGAGCCTGCCCGGGTCATCGACCGGCCTGGTGATAGTGGATGGTTCGGGACTTTCGCGACGGAACTTGATCAGCGCCAGCGGACTGGTCAAGGTCTTGATCCACATGAACCGATCGGCTCATCGCAATACGTTCCGGTACAGCCTGGCGACACCCGGTGTGGGTACGCTTGAAAACCGCTTCCTGGGACTGCCACGAGGTACGGTTTTACGCGCCAAGACAGGATCGATGGCCCGCGTGCGGAGTCTTTCGGGATATTTGAGCACTTCAGGGGAGCCCCGGATCGCTTTTTCGATCATCTGCAACAGCTATCTCTGCCCTTCGACGGAGATCGACGCCACCATCGAGAACATCTGTCAGCTTCTTGCGCTCTACATGAAAGGCGAATAAATCCGGAGATGATCCGGCATCCATCATATGCCCAATGCATTTTTTATACTCATGTTTCTGTACCGTCCCAAACCGCGCAGCTTCCACTATTCACCCCGGTTCTACCGGGAAGACAAGGATCCGGAAAAGCGCATCCGGTTCGTGCGGAAGACGCGTTACGATCCACATCGAGTCGGACTGAGCCGGTTTACTTTTCTGCTGTTTCTCATCATCGTCGTGCTCCTGATCTGGTATATTCTGCCACGACTCAGCACGCTCGGGC
>JALGZU010000125.1 GCA_025774735.1 candidate division LCP-89 bacterium
ACCCATAAATGAAAGCTTTTTCCTTAAAATACAGGGCGTCACACCCCGGATGTGGCAGTAAAATCAATGCCTTGAAAATGACTTGACTTTGCCTTTTCAGTGACGTAAATTTATGGTTCACGCCGGGGTGGTGAAACTGGTAGACGCAGGGGACTCAAAATCCCCCGGCCCTCGCGGCCATGCGGGTTCGATTCCCGCCCCCGGCACCAACGAATCATCGAATGCCAAGGCATGAGCGCTGCGCAGAGCGGCGCTTTTTTTATACCCCTTGGGCGTTTATACCTGTTGGATCATCCACAAGACCATCAGGTAAATATCCCTTGCTTTCCATGCGGGAATTTTGTATTTTCCTGACAATTTACTCGAGTTAAGTATCGGAATCTCGTATCACTCTAGGGGTGACTCCTGCGCCCACGCAGCTGTGTCATGCCCCTCTGTTTTGTCTTAACCAATCCCATACAATGCTGGATCTGAAATTCATCCGTGAAAACAGCGACCGAGTGCGCAAGGCGATTGCGGACAAGAAGGAGTCAGTTGACCTGGACGCCATCCTCAAGCTCGACGAAGAGCGGCGGGGAATCCTGGTCGAAGTGGAACAGTTGAAAGCCACCCGCAACCGGGTCTCCAAAGAGATCGGCCAAAAAGTCAAGGAGGGCGGCAACGCCGACGACCTGAAGGCCGAGATGCGCCAGGTGTCCTCGCAGATCCAGGATTTCGACGCCCGGCTCAAGGAGATCGAGACCGAGCTTTCCGGACTCATGGAATGGGTGCCGAATTTGCCTCACCCCGATGCTCCCGTGGGTGACAGCGCCGAAGAGAACCGTTTCTACCGTGACTGGGGCGAGCCTCTGCAGGCCGATTTCGAACTCAAGGATCATCTGGCACTCGGCCAGGAACTCGATATCCTCGATTTCCCCCGCGGTGCCAAAGTCACAGGGACCGGATTCCCCGTGTACAAGGGCAAAGGAGCGGCCCTTGAGCGCGCCTTGATCAATTTCATGGTCGAACTTCACGTCAAAGAGCACGGCTACACGGAGATCATGCCACCCTTCATGGCTAACGCCGAATCGATGTTCTCCACGGGGCAACTGCCCAAGCTGGGGGATGACATGTACTTCGTGTCAAAGGACGATCTCTACCTGATCCCCACAGCGGAAGTGCCCATCACCAACCTGCACCGAGACGAAACCATCCCTAAAGAGAAATTACCCGTCAAATACGTGGCTTACAGCCCCTGCTTCCGGCGCGAAGCGGGGTCCTACGGGCGGGAAACGCGCGGCTTCTTGCGAGTGCACCAGTTCAACAAGGTGGAACTGGTTAAGTTTGCGCATCCCGACAGTTCTTACGAGGAGTTGGAAGCTCTCCTGGAAGATGCCGAGAAAATCCTGCAGATGCTGGGGATACACTATCGCGTGGTGGAACTGTGCACCGGGGACCTCTCCTTCGCCTCAACCAAGACGTACGACATCGAGACCTGGGCGCCCGCGGAGCAGAAATGGCTGGAGACCTCTTCGGTATCCAACTTCGAAGATTTCCAGGCGCGCCGGGCCGGCATCCGCTTCCGTGCAAAGGGAGAAGGCAAGTCCCGTTTTGTCCACACCCTGAACGGGTCCGGCCTTGCCACATCCCGTCTGATGGTCTCCCTGCTCGAATCCTGCCAGACGGATGAAGGCAGCATCGTGGTGCCGGAAGCACTCCATCCCTATCTTGACTTCCGGGTGATCGGGCGGGAAAGCTGACGCAGCGCTTCCTACGAGCTCCATCCTCACACGAAAATAACCATTGCAACGTAAATATTATAGTAATCAATCAGTTTTTCTAGTGCACAGAGGTTCATTATGGGTCTGAACGTCGCACAACAGCTCATCTCTTCGCACCTCGTGTCCGGCGAGATGACTCCCGGTGCGGAGATCGCTCTTCGCATCGATCAGACGTTTACGCAGGATGCCACCGGGACGCTGACCTATCTCGAGTTCGAAGCCATGGGGATCCCACGAACGCGCGCTGAGCTTTCGGTCAGTTACGTGGATCATAACCTTTTACAGACTGATTTTCGCAACGCCGATGATCATATCTTTCTGAGCAGCTGTGCAACCAAATATGGGGTGGTCTATTCCCGCCCCGGGAATGGTGTCAGTCATCAGGTTCATCTGGAACGCTTTGGACTTCCGGGCAAAACCCTGATCGGTTCGGATTCGCACACCTGCACCGGAGGCGCCATGGGCATGCTGGCCGTCGGAGTGGGGGGGATGGACGTAGCTATGGCCATGGCGGGTGAGCCGCTACGAATCAAGATGCCCGGGGTGATGGGCGTAAAGCTCATGGGTAAGTTCAATCCCTGGGTATCCGCCAAAGACCTCATCCTGGAAATGCTGAGAAGACATTCCGTCAAGGGAGGAGTCGGAAAGATAATCGAATACTACGGCCCCGGTGTTGCCAACCTCGATGTCGGAGACCGCGCCAACATCGCCAACATGGGAGCGGAACTGGGCGCCACGACTTCCGTCTTTCCTGCCGATGAAAACACCCTGCGCTATCTGAAGTCTCAGGGCAGGGAAGACCAGTGGAGCGAACTGGTGGCTGATCCCGATGCGACCTATGACGAAGAAGATACGATTGACCTTGCCGAACTCGAACCCCTGATTGCACAACCGGTCTCACCGGATAACGTCGTCCCGGTCAGGGACGTCGCAGGAAAACCGGTGCATCAGGTAATCGTTGGATCCTCAGCGAATTCAACCCTGCGGGATTTGCTAATCGTGGCTAAAACCATGGTCGGTCGCACCGCACACCCTCAAGTTTCATTCGAAATCAATCCCGGCAGCCAGCAGGTGCTGGAGAACGTCGCCGCACTCGGCGGTGTGCAAACCCTGATCCGTTCGGGTGCCAGAATCCATCAGAGCGGTTGTCTCGGCTGCATCGGCATGGGGCAGGCGCCCGCATCGGGCACGATATCACTGCGCACATTTCCCCGCAACTTCCCGGGTCGTTCCGGCACCGATGACGACCAGGTCTATCTCTGCAGCCCGGAAACGGCGGTGGCTTCAGCTATTAACGGCAGAATCACCGATCCACGGGAGCTGAGTGAGTATCCGAAAGTTGAGTTGCCCGAACGGGAGATCATCAACGACCGCATGTTAATCCTCCCCGTCGAAGACGGATCCAACGTCGATGTGCAGCGCGGGCCCAATATCGTGCCCCTCCGGGAACTCGAACCGATCCCGGGTGAGATGGTTCTGGATATCCTCCTCAAAACCGGGGACAATGTCAGCACCGATTCGATTCTGCCCGCGGGAAACAAGGTACTGCCCTTAAGGTCGAACATCCCCGCCATCGCTGAATTCGCCTTCAGCCGCATTGACGAAACCTTTGCCGCCCGCGCCAAGCAGGTGGAGTTCGGCATGGTCGTCGGAGGTGAGAACTACGGGCAGGGATCCAGCCGGGAGCATGCAGCTCTGGCGCCGCGCTACCTCGGCTTGCGGGTCGTTCTGGTCAAGGGATTCGCGCGCATACACCGCTCGAACTTGATCAATTTCGGTGTCTTGCCCTTGATCTTCGATAATCCGGCGGACTATGATGCCCTCCAGCAGGGCGACCGGATCGAAATGAAAGACGTTCAAGGGCAGTTAAAAGTCGGCAACAGCGTAAAAATGGCCGTGCAGACTGATAACAGGGAAATCGTCGCCAGCCACAACATGTCGCCCCGGGAGATGGAGATTCTCCTGGCTGGCGGAATGATCAACCTGGTCCGGCAGAAGCGGTGACCTAAACCTCGTACGTCGGGTTAACTTCAGGCGGGGGCTCCCGCCTGTTTTATTTGAGCTCCTGACAGGCTTTTGGCTTGACATTGAAAAAATTATAGAGTATCTTTAAGTTTACCTGAAAAATTCGTCTTATCTGCAGTACCCGTGAAGAAACCGATTCCCGTCGGAGTATCCCCGCGTCACGTCCACCTCACCAAGGAGGACTTCCACAGCCTTTTCGGGCCGGAGGCCTCCCTGGAACGCACCCGCGATCTGACCCAGAAAGGGCAGTTCGCTTCAGAACAGCTCCTGACGCTGGCCACCCCGGTGGGGCGGTTCGAAAATGTTCGCGTGCTGGGACCCTTCCGGCAGGCCAGTCAGGTCGAATTGGCTCGCACGGATGCTGTCAGACTCGATCTGGATCCGCCCGTGCGGGATTCGGGCGATCTGGAAAACTCACCCGGTCTGACCCTCATCGGTCCAGAGGGACGGGTGGAACTCACACATGGCGTCATTCTGGCGCAGCGGCACGTACACATGACTCCCAAAGATGCCCGGGACTACGACGTCGTCGATAAGGAGTTGGTCTTCATGGCCCTGGCTGCATCGGTGCCGCCGGAAGTCCGCTCCAGCCCTAGAACCGTCGTCTTCGGCGATGTTCTGATCCGGGTGCACGAGAACTTCCGCCTCGACTTCCACCTGGATACGGATGAAGCCAACGCCTCTGGTGCGCGCACTGGAGATCAGGCTGTGCTGTTTAAAATCGGCAGCGCTCCCCTGCAGAGCGACCGTAAATATTACCCCCGGAAGCGCCTTTACAGCGAACTGGACGTCTCGAATGCGGCTCGCGACGGCCTGGTTATCCTGGTGGAACGCGATACGATTCTCACACCCGCCGCCCTCGACCTGGGCCGCCAGAAAGGGATGTTTGAATTTCGTTAATTAAATTATAGAAACAGCGCATGCAGACAGCGGAAAATACGCCGGAGTCCACCCACGCAAACGCCCTCGGCATGGTCGAATTCAACTCCATCGCGGTCGGCATCGAAGCCGCCGACGCCATGCTGAAGGTGAGCCAGGTCGAACTGGTCATCGCCAAGACCATCTGTTCCGGGAAGTACATCGCCATCGTCCGTGGGGATACGGCGGCGGTGCGGGCTTCCGTCGAAGAAGGCGCCCGCATCGGGGATACGGCCTATGTCGCCGACTTCGTCATCCCCAATGTGCATCCCCAGGTTTTCCCCGCCTTCATCGCAGGCACTCAGCAGTACGAAGTGAATGCGCTGGGCGTCCTGGAGACCTTTTCGGTGGCCTCCTGCGTGCTGGCCGCCGACCGGGCAGCTAAAACGGCGAAAATTTCCCTGATGGAGATTCGCATGGGCATCGGTATTGGCGGGAAAGCTTTCTTCACCATGACCGGTGACGTCGCCGCAGTGCGATCGGCACTGGAAGCAGGCGCCGAAATGGCTCAGAATGAAGGTCTGCTGGTGCGCAAAGTCCTCATTCCCCAGCCTCGGGAAGAGGTCTTTAACTCCTTATCCTGATCATGACTCGTTTGACGGAAAGCCAGATACGCACTATTGCCCGGATCGCCAGGGATGAGCTGGGCTCTGCAGCGACCCTCGAACAGTTGCGGGAAGTCGTCCAGCTCGCCGTGGACAAGCTGGAGAGGCAGGGACCCGTGGGCTACAAGTCTCTGCCGGAAGGGCGCATCCTCGTAATTTGTATCTCTACAGACGGTCTGCTGAATTCCCGGGTGTTATCGGAAAGTACGCGGGAATCGGGCTGCAAGGTTGCCGAGCGGTTCGAGAGGAAGATGTCGGGATTTCACGTTCTGCTGGCCGTCATCGACCCGACCATCTGCAGTGAAGATTTCGATACCATACGGGCCAAATTCGCTGAGATGGGCAATGCAGCCGGAGTTCGAATCATACTACAGCCTGAGGACAGTTTCGTCAGAAACGCTTCCAATGAATAGGGGGAGGGATCTGTTTTTTTGTCGGGTCGTTTTGCTTTGGGCGGAACGACCCGTTCTCATAAATCAACCGATTATTTTGTAGAAATAGAGTAACCGTATCAGTGAATCCACCCTACGAAGACGACGAAATTACCGGTAAGGCGTACGATGCTCGCTTGATGAAGCGCCTCTTGAAGTACGGTCTACCCTACAAGTTTCAATTGGTAGGAGGGATACTACTGCTGCTTTTCGTCTCCGCCCTTGAACTGGTCGGGCCTCTTTTGACCAAACGTGCAGTGGATGTCCATATTCCCGCCCGGGACCTGCACGGTTTGCTCATTGTCATCCTTCTCTACGCGTTGGTGTTGGCCGGCATTCTCATCGGCCGCTTCCTGCAGATCTACCTGACAAACTGGGTCGGACAGAAGGTGATGTTCGATATCCGCGGACAGCTGTTCGCTAAGTTGTCGCAGTTGTCCCTCGCATTTTTCGACCGCAATCCTGTCGGGCGCATCATGACCCGTATTTCCAGCGACGTAGAGGTGCTGAATCAGATGTTCACGCAGGGGATCGTCTCCATTTTCGGAGACGTCTTCATTCTGATCGGCATCATCATCGCCATGCTGCTGCTGAACTGGAAATTGGCACTGGTCACCTTTGCCGTCCTGCCTGTCCTCTTCTGGATCGCTTTCTGGTTTAAACTGCGCGTCCGGGATGCCTTTCGAGAGATGCGCAAGCGGCTGGCGTCCGTCAACGCCTACTTGCAGGAGAACCTCGTCGGCATGCGCGTGGTGCAGCTCTTCCGGCGTGAGAAGAGGAATCTGGATCGCTTCAAAGATCTCAACACAGCCCTGATGGATTCCCACCTTAGAACGATCTTCTATTTCGCTGTCTTCTTTCCGGGAGTGGAACTGATTTCCGCTGTCGCCATCGCCTTGATACTCTGGACCGGCGGAGGTATGATTCTGCATCAGACCCTGACTCTCGGCAGCCTGATTGCCTTTATCCTCTACGCTGAACGCTTCTACCGTCCGGTCAGGGATCTGGCTGAAAAGTACAATATCCTGCAGAGCGCCATGGCGTCCTCTGAACGTCTCTTCAAGCTCCTGGATGAGAAGACGGACATCAATGATCCCGAAGTACCGCGAATACTGAGTAGAGATCAGCTCCCCATCGAATTTCGTAACGTCTCCTTCTCCTATGATGGAAAAAGTAGTGTCCTCTCCAATGTTAGCTTCAAGGTCGATCCCGGACAGAGCGTCGCCATCGTCGGATTCACGGGAGCGGGTAAGACGACACTGGTCAATCTCTTGGCGCGGTTCTATGACGTACAGGATGGGCAAATTCTAATTGGGGGAGAGGATATCCGGGAAATCAGACAGTGTGACCTGCGCTCGAAATTGGGCATCGTACAGCAGGATGTCTTCATCTTCGCGCGCAGCGTGACGGACAATATCCGCCTGGGAACCAATATTCCGCTTCATAAAGTTAAGGAATCGGCTGAGATCACGCAGGCGAATCGGTTCATTCAGCGTCTACCTGGCCAGTACGAATCCGCGCTTGAAGAGCGCGGTGCCACCCTCTCCTTCGGTGAACGTCAACTTCTGTCTTTCGCCCGCGCTCTGGCACACAATCCCCCCGTTCTGATCCTCGATGAAGCCACCTCTGCCATTGACACCAGGACGGAGAGACTGATTCAGAGAGCCATTGCGAAGCTGGTGGAGGGACGGACAGCAATCATCATTGCCCACCGGCTCTCTACCATCCAGCGAGCGGACCGCATCATCGTGTTACACCAGGGTGAGTTGCGTGAAATGGGCACCCATCAGGAACTGCTGCAGCAAAGAGGTCTTTACTACCATCTCTATCAGTTGCAGTTTCACCCTGCTAGAGGGCCTGATCTACAATAGTCCTGTTGAACCTTCAAATCGAACCTCTATTGGATTCCCCGAAAAAATAAACGCCGGAACCAATGCGAAGATTACGCATGGTTAACCGGCGTAACTGTTTGCCGTAGCCTATACCTGGACAACCGACTAAAAGCTCGGCGTCCCCCCCCAACTAAGCTGTTTCCAGCTCCTCGTCTTCAGCGGGAGCAGTATTAATTTTTTTGACGTTGAAAGCCTGCGGACCTTTGGGGCTCTCCACTAGATCGAAGGTGATCTCGTCCCCCTCATCCAGTACTCGGTACCCCTTGCCCTTGATCGAGGAATAGTGCA
>JALGZU010000674.1 GCA_025774735.1 candidate division LCP-89 bacterium
CCGTCATCGATGGTGGCGAAATCCTGGATCAGATGATGCCGCTTCAGAATTCGGGTTATCTCCTGCTTCTGCTTCGATGCGGGGATATCCACGAATTTTTTATGAGCGTGGAGAGCATTTCGAATTCGAGTTAAATAATCCGCAATGGGATCAGTCATTGTCATTGAACATACCGTGATAAACTGATGTTACCAACTTGCTTTCACGACTCCGGGGATCATCCCCTGGAGAGCCAATTCACGGAAGCAGATTCGGCAGAGGGCAAATTTTCTCATGTAAGCTCTAGGCCGACCGCAGCGGCTGCAGCGATTCACCTGCCGAACTCCATACTTCGGTGTCTTCCGCGCTTTGGCGATCATTGATGTTTTGGCCATCTCGGGTTCCTTTAAGCGGCTTGTTCATCCGTTTGGGTTGAGCGACGACGGAAGGGGATACCCAGTTCCGTCAACAGAGCGAATGCCTCTTCATCCGTCCGAGCAGACGTTACAAAGGTGATGTCCAGTCCATGAACGCGTTCAATCTTGTCTATGTCGATTTCCGGAAAGATGATCTGTTCACGAATACCCAGGGAATAGTTACCCCGGCCGTCGAAGGAACGATCGGACAATCCTCGGAAATCACGAATACGGGGGATGGCTATGTTCATGAGGCGGTCCAGGAACTCCCACATGCGCCAACGACGCAGGGTTACACGGCATCCGATCGCCATGCCCTGCCTCAGTTTGAAGTTGGAGATGGACTTCCGAGCCCGGGTGACTTGGGGCTTTTGACCGGAGATTAGCTTCAGCTCTTCCACGGCGGATTCGAGGAGTTTGGCGTTTTGCACCGCCTCGCCTACACCGATGTTTAAAACGATCTTCTCCAGACGCGGTACCATGGTCACGTTGGGGTAGTTGAACTTCTTGATCAGAGCGGAGACCACCGTCTTCTGGTATTCCACCATGAGCCGGGGCACTTCGACTGGACCCATATCGATCTTGTCAGGTTTTGTCTTGCCCTTTTTGCCTGACTTCGATTCCTTCTTCCCCTTGTCGGTCTCGTCGGCTTTGGCAGACTTCTCGGTCTTGGTGGACTTGTCGGCCTTGTCAGCCTTCCCGGCTGATGAAGCTTCTCTCTTCGTCTTTTTCGACACCTTGTCCCCGGGAGCTTTGGCTTTCTCCTCTACAGGCTCAGCCCCGGCTCCCTCCTGCTTGGATTCGGATGGTCCGTTCTCCGATCCTGCGGATGGCGTCTCTTCTTCTCTGGATTCGTCTTCCGGATATGTCATGATCATACTTACGACTTAAAAAACCTCGCCGCATCTCACGCAGGCCCTGGTGAAATGTGCACGACCCTCTTCTTTGAGTTCTCTGCGCATTACCCGGGTCGGTTCCCCACATTTGGAGCAGATTACCATCACGTTCGATGCGTGGATGGGCGCCTCTTTTTCAATGATGCCGCCGGACTGGTTCTTCGCCGATGGCTTGGTGTGCCGCTTGATGAAGCGGACGCCTTCGACAATAATTCGGTTCTTGTCTGGAAAAACCTTGAGTACGCGACCCCGTTTACCACGGTCGTTGCCGGACAGGATCAAAACGGTATCATCTCTTCTTACTTGCATGGGTATTCCTGATAGCGCACCAAATCAGATTACTTCTGGCGCCAGTGAAACGATCTTCATGAACTGCTTTTCTCTGAGTTCCCGGGCGACCGGCCCGAAAATACGGGTGCCGCGCGGCTCCTCTTTGTCGTCCAAGAGGACGATGGCGTTATCGTCGAAGCGGATGTAGCTGCCATCCGGCCGACGCACTTCCTTGCGGGTGCGCACGATGACGCCTTTGACGACTTCCCCCTTCTTCACCGGCGAATTGGGGATGGCTGACTTCACTGAAGCGACGACGATGTCCCCAATCGACGCATAACGCCGGCGGGTGCCACCCAGGATGCGAAAGCACACTACCTTCTTTGCTCCGGTATTATCCGCGACGTTTAAACGGGTCTGTTCCTGAATCATTTTTATTCCCAAATCCC
>JALGZU010000675.1 GCA_025774735.1 candidate division LCP-89 bacterium
CTCTGTCAATCCGGCTACGTCCGGGGATTCAATCCGGGATATCCATCAGATTCAACCCGGTTGCCTCGTCCGGACTTCTAGAAACTTCCCAGTCGGCAGGTCGGATCGTGAACTCCCCGGTGATGGCGACTTCGGCAGTGAAGAAATGTCCCGCGTAAGCTTTGTAATCTGCTCCAGATACTACTGCGTGAGCATGAATGAAAGGCTCATCATCTACCACAGTGATGTTGCCCGAATAATGCACCAGCTCGAGATTTCCCGGAATGGTCTTATGCTGGTAGGTTTTCGAAGTCAGGTGGTAGAATCCCAGATCGACATCGGCGATGCCGCCGATGCCTGTAACCGTCCCCGCCCGGATCCCCTCGGCTTTCAAAAAATCGGTAAGCGCCCGGGTGATCTCCTCTCCTCTTTCCACCCGCACCAGAAATCCGCCGGAGAATGGTTCTACCTTCATCTATACCTCACGAAACAGTTCTAACTGCGTGAATTACTTTATCCTAATTGCTCCACGTAAGGGAGCCCACGGTCAAGCGCGTTGCTTCCTAGATTCTCTGAATCGCTCAATTTCTTCCAGAAGCTCAGCTACAATCTTAGCTTCCGGCACTTTGCGGATGATTTCGCCCTGCCGGAAAATCAAACCTTCACGTTTTCCGCAAGCAACGCCGACATCTGCTTCGCGAGCTTCACCCGGCCCGTTTACGGCGCACCCCATGACGGCAACCTTCATGGGGTTCTGTTCGGCTTCCAGAGCCTCTTCGACCTTCACGGCAATGGGAATCAGGTCCACTTCGGTGCGACCACAGGTGGGACAACTGATCAGGGTGACTCCCCGGAGGCGAAGACCGAGACAACGGAGAATCTCCCAGCCGACCTTGATCTCGTCAACAACGCTGCCGGTCAGAGAGACGCGCAGGGTATCCCCGATCCCCTCTGCCAGCAGAGTTCCGATGCCCACAGCCGATCTCACGGCGCCCATGAAGGGCAATCCCGCTTCGGTGATACCCAGGTGCAGCGGCCAATCGACCTTTTCGGAGATGAGCCGATAGGCGGTTATCGTGGTCAGGACATCTGCCGCCTTCAGAGACAGAACTAACTGAAGGTCACTTAACTCGGAGAGGATTTCTACCTGGCGGAGGGCACTTTCGACAAGCGCAGCCGGCGTCGGTCCACCTTCACTGGCCAGAATATCCTTTTCGATCGATCCGGAGTTGATCCCGATACGAACAGGGATACCGCTGGCAGCCGCTTTTTCAGCTACCTCGAGTGTCCGTTCAGTGCCGCCGATATTACCGGGATTAATGCGGATTTTATCGGCACCGTGGTCCATCACAGCCAGCGCTAACCGGTAATCGAAGTGAATATCGGCGATCAGGGGCGATGAGACCTGTTTGCGGATTTTTCCAAAGGCAGTCACCGACTCCATGTCAGGTACGGCCAGTCGCACCAGTTCACAACCGGCTTCCTGCATAGACCGGATCTGGGTGAGGGTGGCCGTGACGTCCAGCGTACGCGTGTTCGTCATGGATTGAACGCGTACGGGTTCATTCCCGCCGATTCCCACACCACCGATATCTACTTTACGAGTCGATTTACGTTGAATCACCATACAAGGAAACGCCCAAGGGTAGGTACCGTAGCACTCAGTTTACCATATCGCCGGGCTCGATTTCGCTCTCGTAATCCGTCTGCCAGGCTCCCAGTCTCTGGGATTTTATGCCCTCCGCTCCGATCACCAGGGTGACCGGTTTTTCCTGTGGTCCCAGGGATCCCAGCGGTTGCCCGCCCAGTGTGAGCTCCAGTCCGCCGGCATTGCCCACAACGATGTGAATTTCACGGGTCGCCTGCAAGCTAACGGTATCACCCGGCGCCAGGAGAACGTCCCGAATCTCTCCCTGATCGATCGTCGCCAGAAGCCAGCACGTCGCTGAAGCCCTAGCCCGGAGATCTATCTCCGTGGGAACTCGCCTTTGTTCCGGAGGAGCGGGACTCGTCTGTCCCGGTTG
>JALGZU010000126.1 GCA_025774735.1 candidate division LCP-89 bacterium
CTGCGATACTACAGGATCAGGCGGAGACTGATGCTGGTGGCGATATTCGCCTATATGCCAGTTGTTTGGATCAGCAGTATCGTCACCATGGACTACTGGTGGGCATTAACTTTCCTGTTGTGGTGCTATTATCTGACTCTCACCGGCAGGCCATATTGGGGTGCCGTTCTCCTCGGTCTGGCGACCGGCTGCCGTTTGACCTCAGGTTTTCTGATCCTGCCCATCCTTCTGATGGTTTGGCAGGATTCCAATGAGTGGAAAAAACTGGTCCGTGTTTCCCTGATCTTTGCAGCGACAGCGTTTCTTACCTGGCTGCCTCTCCTGCTGTCTTACGGGTTCGAACATTTCACGTTCGTTCCATATGCGCACCCGTTCGTTGTCGGGGCGTACCGGGCGGTTAGACAGATCATGGGGATCCCGGCACTGGTCGTAATGCTGATTGCAGTGATCATCTCCTGGGCGCAAAGCCGACGGGATAGATCCGCTCAGGAAAAGAGAGAGTCATTCGTTATGTTGCCCGTTTATCTCTGGATCATCATAACCGTCGCAATTTTTATCCGTGTGCCGGCTGATCCCGCTTATCTGCTGCCGTCACTGCCCTTTTTGTTGATCGTATTCGATTCCCTGATTACTGTTTTCTGGTGGATTCCAATCGGAGCGCTCATCATCTTAAATAACTTAGTTTCGTTTATCGCTGTTGACTCCAATGCTTATAAAAGCTCTGGAAGTTTTCTCATTAAGCTCGCAGCCCCCGGGGTTCTTTTAAAAGATCGGATAGACGCCCATAAATCCCGGGAGACCATAGCTGAACTTCAATCTCTTACACTCGATATGCCCGATGATGAGAAAAAGCCTCTAATCTTAACTGGTGCGCTGATGCCCGAGTTACACTATTATTTTCGACACCAGGTTCTGGACAGGAAAATTGTCGGTATCAGTCCACACGATATCGAATTGATTCAGATCGGAGACAGGTGGTTTGGTAGATCGCTTTCACTCGAAACGTTTCAGGTACTGGTTGCCGAAGGATTTGCCATCTTTTATACGCTGGAGGCCCATTACGCCACAGTATCCACGTTCAACTACAATCTCAAGGAGGTGGGAGCCCGAAAGGTGAATTGATATCTGTTTTTTTTCTCGGTGAGAAGTAAGCTCAGGCAATCCGACATAGGAGTAACAATGATGCGATACGCGCTCGTGATAATATGCATTCTCCTGCTGGGGGGAATGTTGGATGCCGCTGCGGGTACATACTACGTGGCCAACAACGGCAGCAACGGTAATCCGGGGACCTTCGAACAGCCCTGGTTAACGATCAATTATGCGACCAGCACCTCATCCGGTATCGGAGCTGGAGATACCATCATGGTGCGAGCTGGGAACTATCCCGAAGCTGTATTCCCTCTGGAATCGGGGTTGCCCGGTTCACCGATTGTGCTCATGAACTTTCCAGGCGAGAGTGTCACCCTCGATCCAGGCCGGATTCACTTCGACGACGGCATTGACTACTGGAACATTCATGGGTTGGTTTTTCTTAACTCAAGTGCCGACGGCCTACGCGTTATTGGGTCGCATCCGCTGGGCACTTTGAAGGTGACCCACTGCACCTTTTCCCATCACTACTTCAACGGCATCGATCTGGCCGGCCCGGATTTCGGTGGCGTGTCCGTCCATGACTGCGTGATTGAGTGGAACGGAGAGCAGGGTGGGGGCGTACCCTCTGGAGTAGAAGGCACGGGCATCGTCCTGTACGACGGCGTCGGGGTGCTCTGGGCACACCGGAACGTCATTTCGAACAATTGGTGTAAGGGTATATCCCACGCCACCTCGGTGGACTGGCAGGCGGATAGTTCTGTCATCGATTCGAACATTATTATCAATAATTTCGAATCGGGCATCGATTGGCTCGGTGACGACTCTTTCATCACGCATAACTACATATCCTATAACGGCGTCAGGGATCCTGAAGCTGGCGAGTGGGGGGATAAGGGATTGGCCGTAACCACGTTAGCATCCGGCAATCTCGTCGCCTTCAACGTGATTAAATCCAACGGCCAGATGGAATTAAATGCGGGAGGACCGGATAACAAATACTATCATAATACCATCATAAAGGACCACTACTACACAACCGTGCTGGGTTCACCGTATGCGGCAGCAATTATCATCTTTGACAACGCGGGGGGGAACAACGAATTCAGGAATAACGTCATCGTGAACCTGCTGTCCGAATACCAACACAATTTCGCCGTTATCGCCGAAGAGGTGGAAGATTACGCCAGCCAGGTCTGGAGCAATAATCTCTACTGGTGTCCCAATTCCACTGCTCCGGATTCATCTTACAAACCGTTCAAGTTGTACGGTTTCCCCGGACTTTACGCCACTCTGGAGGAGATTCAGAATTTGCTCCCGGATCAGGAGAACGGCAGCTTATACGATAATCCAGACTGGATCGCTTATCCGGATTCCAATTTCACCCTGATGGAGACCAGCCCTGCAATAGACGCCGGTATCGACGTCAGCTTTCCTTACAGCGGTTATGCGCCCGACCTGGGGGCGTATGAGTGCAGTGATGCGGCTTTGCCGCCCTGGTTGGAACCTCCACCGGGGAATTGAGATATTGAATAAGGGATTACCCTAAATCGGTGAATGCCCCAAAATGAATTTAGAAAGTCGATTGCCATGAAGCTCGTCGTTCAGATTCCCAGCTCCAACGAGGAGGAGTTTTTAGCTCGCACCATCGCCGACATTCCCCGCGAAATCCCCGGCATTGATGAAGTCAAAGTGCTGGTCATCGACGACGGGAGTCGCGATGACACCTCCGGAGTCGCCCGGCGGGCTGGAGCGGAACGCATCATCCGGTTCCGCAGACGACAGGGTCTGGCGACCGCCTTTAAGACAGGGTTGGATATCGCTCTGGCGATGGGAGCGGATATCATCGTGAACACCGATGCGGACAACCAGTACAAGGGGAGTGACATCCCCCGGTTGATCGATCCCATCTTGAAAGGTCGGGCAAATATGGTCATCGGGACGCGCAAGATCACGGAGATCAAGGATTTCTCCATTATGAAGAAGTTCCTGCAGCGCCTGGGATCGGCCGTGATGAGAGTCATCAGCCAGACTCAGATCCCTGATGCGACATCTGGTTTCCGGGCCTACGATCGGCGGGCGGCCCTGCAACTCAACGTGATTTCCCTGTTCACCTACACCCTCGAGACCATCATTCAGGCGGGGAAAAAGAACTTCGCCATCGACCACGTGCCTGTCGAGGTGAACGAGCGCGTCCGAAAGTCGCGCCTGTTCCGTTCCACACCTATTTACATGAAGCGCTCCCTGGCGACGATTATGCGCATCTCCATCACTTATGAACCGCTCCGGGTGTTCTTCTATGCGGGCGCTTTAGTGTTCACTCTCGGGCTTCTGTTGGGGGTCCGCTTCCTCTACTTTTATTTCAGCGTTTCGGGACCGACCGGTCACATCCAGTCTCTGATTTTTATGACGGTTCTGCTCTTCATCGGATTCCTCCTGTTCATGATCGGAATTATCGCCGATCTGATCTCCGCCAACCGGCGTCTGATCGAAGATGCCGTGGTTCGGTTGAAGCGCCTCGAACTACAGATGGACACGCGCAATCAGGTAGCGGACGGCACGGAGAGTCCGGAGTGAGAGTCGTTCTTATCGGTCCGACGTACCCCTTACGCGGAGGCATTGCGCGCTACGGCACTCACCTGCTGGGTGCTTTGAAACGGCGTCATGAGGTGCTGGGGATCGGATTTGAGAAACTGTACCCACGCTGGCTCTTTCCCGGCGAGGGAGAACTGGAAACCGATCCGCTGCCGGACAGCGGTGAGATTGCTCAGCCCATTCTGCATTTCGCCAAGCTTTCCAGATGGAGGGACACTCTCGTTGAAATCCAGAAGTTTTCTCCGGCCTGCGTCGTATTGACCTGGTGGGTACCGTTCTGGGCGCTGCATACGCGCTGGTTGGCTCGCCGGCTGACCCCCGGTTGCCCGGTGGTTTTTCTCTGCCATAACGTGATACCACACGAATCCCACTGGTTCGACGCGCGCATGGTGCGCATGGCGCTCAGGACGGGAAACCGCTTTATCGTGCACAGCGAGGATAATCGCTCAGAACTGATGCACTGGTTTCCGGAAGCCAGGGTTGTACGCCGGGAGCACCCCATCTACCGCAGCGATGTGGCCCCGGAACTGTCCCGGGATGAGGCGCGAACAAAGCTGGGCGTATCCGGAAAAATGCTGCTTTTTTTCGGCTTCGTGCGCCGGTACAAGGGTCTGGACATCGCCATCGAGGCTATGGCGCAGGTGCGGGCGGACTTGACTGACCTCCAGTTCCGGGTGTGCGGGGAATTCTGGGAGGATGAAGCTCGTTACCGTCACCAGATTCGGCAACTCGGATTGGAAGATCGAATTGCCATCGAATCCGGGTACATGAGTGAAGCGGAATTATCTCTGAGGCTTGCCGCCTGCGACGGCGTGGTGCTCCCATACCGTTCCGCGACGGGGAGCGGAGTACTGGCTAATGCTTACTCCGTGAACCGACCCGTTATCGCCACCCGGACAGGCTGTTTCAAGGAAATGGTTCTGCCCGGTGAAACCGGGTTGCTGGCTGAGCCCGGAGACGTCAAAAGCCTGGCGAACGCCTACCGGGAGTTCTACGCCGGTGAGGGGCCGGATCGGTTTGTGCCGGGTTTGGAGCAGGTCGGGCAGCGGTTCACCTGGGATGCCATCGTGGACGCCATCGAGGAGCTGGCCTCGGATGGATAGACTCTTGATCACCGGAGCCAGCGGGTTCATCGGCGGCGCACTGGCCGAATACTTTTGCGGGAAACAATTCAGCGTACGCCTTCTGGTTCGGGACGTAGGAAAGCTTCCGCAGTCTATAGCCCGGCAGACAGAAGTCTTTAGCGGCGACATCACGCAGGCGGAAACGCTGATAGCGGCTTTGGAAGATGTGGACGCCGTTATCTCGGCGGCGGGACTGTTGGGTGGCTGGAAGCTCTCCTCTAAGCAGCTTTTCGAGGCCAACGTCCAGGGGGTTGAGAACCTGATTCTCGCTGCTTTCGAAGCCGGTGCGAAACGATTCGTTCAACTGAGCGCCGGGGGTGTGACCGGGCCGCTCGGATCCGAACCTGTCGATGAGCGTTATGTTCCTTCTCCACAAACCGATTACGAGCGCACCAAATGGAAAGGCGAGAGGCGGGCTCTGGCATTAGCTGGAGAGCACGATCTGAACCTGATCGTGGTGCGACCGACTTTTACCTACGGGCCCGGCGATCCGCACAAACTGAAACTATTCCGCACCGTCAATAAAGGGCATTTCGTCTTCATCGGCGATGGGTTGTCCACGGTGCACCCGGTTTACATTGACGATCTCGTTCAGGGGATAGAGAGAGCGTTGACTTCCAATCGGAAGGGCAGAAGCTATATTCTCGGCGGCCCGAAACCCGTGACGAAACGGGAGTTGGCTTTCGGTATCGCCGATGCGCTGGGAGTTAAGCGGCCGAAGATCAGAATTCCCGTCAGAGTTGCCAGATGCCTCGCCTCTGTCGGTGAGACAGCGGGGCGAGTTTTCGGCTTTGAGCCACCGTTGACCCTGTCGAGGGTGTCGGCACTTTCGGACAACTGGGGCTACTCCATTCAGCAGGCCCGAGAAGACCTGGATTACATGCCCCGGATCGATTTAGAGGAAGGGCTGAACCGGACGGTCAGGTGGTATCAGGAGCGGGGATGGCTTTAGCGAGAACTGCGACAAAGGAAGTCGAGGTATTCGGGGTTACTTATGAACGTTTCGCCCTCGCGCGACTTTTCAGCCGGTTCGTGGACAAACTGGGGATTCAAACTGTCATCGAGCTGCCCGCCTCCGGTGCCAAGGCGATGCCTTCACTCTATTCACTGGGATTCGCCCTGGCAGGGTGCCAGGTCACACTGGTGGACGCGGACACGGCAGGCGTCAGGATCTGGCAGGATCTGGGCCTTTCAGACAGGTTGCACACCATAGAGGATGCCAAGCTTGATGAGCTGGTCGATGATGGCCGCCGCTGGGATTTATGCTGGAATTTCGCCGTGTTACCGACAACTGATGATCCGAACGGCACCGCACAGCGCATGATACGCTGCACTAACCGGTACTGGATGGTCGTAAACGTCAACCGCTATAACGTCGGCTTTTACATGCACCGGACGGTTCACCGTCTCTGGAATATTCCCTGGACTCATGGGGATCTCAATTTCTTCTCTCCCTTCAAAACCGTCCGTTTCATGAAACAGCTGCGGCTCAATAACATTCGCTGGGGAGTGGTGGATTGCCCACCCTGGCCTGATTCACCCGGATTCCGGGACCTGCGCCTGCACCGGACGGCTCAGGAAAAGAAAGAATGGGTCAGCCCTTATACCGCTTATCTCAGGGATGGAGACTTCCCGGGGTGGATGAAATGGGTTTACCTGGGGGAGCGCCTGCCCATTCCACCCATCCTGAAACTCCCATACGCTCACCTCTATTACGCATTAGGCCAGGTGGATCATGAAGTCAATCGCTGATCTGCGCGTTCTCATCGACCGGATCCCATATGCTGAAGGCAACCTCGGCGAAGAGGCGATTCTGGGATCGTTACTGCAGGATCTGGAGGCCTGCGGTGTGAAGGATATCTCGATCCTGAGTACTATGCCAGAGCGGACCGCGCAGCGCCACGGCCGGAGAGTTCACGTCATACCCGACCGGATAAGCCGGTGGTTGTTGCTGCCGTCGCTGGTGAAAAAGTTCGATCTCATTATCTGGGGCGGAGGACATATGCTCCAGGATCGCTCCAGCAAACTCTATATTCCTTTTGTTGTCCGGACGCTACTTCTGGCCAGGTTACTGGGCGTACCCCGGTTTATCTATGCACCTGGTTTGGGGCCCGTCGTCGGTAAGCTGGGCAGATTTCTCTCCAGAATCGCTCTGCAGGGATCTCGAGTTATCGTGGTACGCGACCAGGCCTCGGCGGACTATTTGAACGAAATCGGTATCACTGACGTTCACATCACAGCCGATCCGGCCTTCAGCCTCCGCACTGACGCGGATGATATGACTCCAGGATCTCCTGGAGAGAAGCCTATCGTCGCCTTCGCTCCACGACGCCTGTTCTACCGCCGTGGCAGTTTCTTCCCCGTTAGCTGGCAATTAGCCGCGCGAAAAAAACACCATCCTAACTATGAAAATTATCTAAAGAACGGCGCTGCCTCGGCGGATTATCTGTTCGAAGAAAAGGGTATGAAGATCCAGTTTTTCCCCCTGGACATCGGTCCCAACCCGCGCGATGACCTGGTCTGCCGCAGTATGCGCCGATACATGGCCCATGGATATCATGTTCGAACGTTTGACGACGACCCATCCCTGGAGACGTCAGTGCAGAGACTCGGACAACTGGATCTCCTGGTGAGCGCGCGGCTGCACGGCATCATCCTGGGATTGCGGTTCGGCCTGCCCTTCATTGGCATCGATTCCGACGGGAAGATCAAGCATCTGGCGGAATCTATAGGTTTCGGTCATTACGTGATGAAGGATCAGGAATTCCGGGTGGACAGGTTCTGCGAACTGGTCAAGCGTGTGCACGAGGAAGGTCAGGAGTTGCGGGAAAGACTCCGGGACCAGGGCAGAATCATGCGGGAGCGGGCTGAAAATAACCGCGCTCTATTACGTGATTGCCTGGAAAAGATAGCCCAAGAATCATAAATTTTATGGTTTTAAACGCAGTTAAAACCCACCTGCGGCTTAAAAGTAATTTAAAGAAGCCTCTGCAGGCATTAAAAGAGCAGCAACAACGGACGTTCGATGAACTGGTCCGGTTCGCCGCCGAACGGGTGCCTTTTTACCGGGAG
>JALGZU010000676.1 GCA_025774735.1 candidate division LCP-89 bacterium
ATATGAACCAGAACGGCAGAAGTCGGTTAACTTACCGCTTTAATATTTTCTTCCGCTTCATCGCAAAGGAACTCCTCCGGGCTTTCTACCACACGGCCTACCGGATTTTAAGGCCGGGCGTTCGGTTTCATTGCCGCAACATCTTCGAAGGCCGTAATGCCCTGGTATTCTCGAACGGCGACGTTACCTGTGTCTGTGCCGATCACGGTATGATCAATCTTGGGAACGTCAACGACGCTTCCCTGGAAGAGATCTGGCGAGGAGATAACTTTGAGGAGTTGCGGCGGAGTTTTCGTTTGAATAAACTCCCACTGCGCCATTGTGCCGTCTGCTTCGCTTTTGAAAAAATCACAAATCCCTCGGACAATCTCTACCGCATAGAACCATTTTTCTGGAACCTTCACCTTGAAACCACGCCCGTCTGCAACCTGGAATGCGCCATCTGCCGGCGTGATGAGGTGGAGAAGCATCGAGGTGGTACACGCCTTGAACCGGAAACCGTCTACCCGCTCCTGGACGAAGTCATCAAGCACCGCACCAATAAGTTCGTGCTGTTCTTCGGATTCGGCGAGCCCCTACTCGATAAAAAAATCTACGATTACATCACGTATCTGAAGGAACGATACCCGGAAGTGATCGTTTCAATATCGACGAATGGGATTCCTCTGGACACAGATCAGAATGTGAATAGGTTGCTTAATACACCCCTCGATATCATCCTATTCTCAATTGACGGCATCACGGATGAGGAATACTTGAAGTACCGAAAAGGGGGGAATCTGACGCGGGCTCTTTCAGCCTTGGAACGCTTGGTGAAAAGACGCAAAGAACTGGGCCTGGAGCATCCATATATCGTCTGGCAGTACCTGTACTTCCGCTGGAACGATTCCGATAGTTCGATCCGTGCCACCATCGAGGAGGCTCGCAGGATTGGAGTTGACCTGCTGCATTTCCTGCCGACGAGAACTCCGGTTACGGGCATCTCCTGGAAAAACCAGCTGCGGCGGAATAAAGGCGTCTTGTACAAGTTCGGTAACCTGGAACACGATTACAATCCCCATGGCCGGGCGAAGGTCATCCGGGTGACGGACGACATGGAAGATATCCCGCTCAATTAACCTGCAGGCATACAGCTTTTCACTAAATAGAGACGGCAAATATTATGACTGAATTTCGCTTTCACAGTCGGGGTGGACAGGGCGGCGTCGTCGCCGGGAAGCTCCTGGCTGTGTCCTTCTTTAAGGAAGGCAAGCACGTGCAGACCTTCCCCACGTTCGGCGTGGAACGACGGGGAGCACCGGTGATGACTTACGTGCGCATTTCGGATAAACCCATCCGCCTGCGTAACCAGGTGTACGAACCGGATCATCTGGTGATTCTGGATCCATCCCTTATCGCTTACTTCGACGTAACCCAGGGATTGAAAAAGGGCGGGATCATCCTCGTCAATACTGACAAAGACGTTGCCGAATTCGAGTTTCCCGAAGAGTTCCAGCCCATCGCTATCAATGCGGCTCGCATCGCCCTTGACCATAAGCTGGGTTCGATTACCCAACCCATTGTCAATACGGCCATCATCGGCGCTATCGCCAAAATCACCGGATTGGTCAGCCTCGATTCCGTGGTCGCCGCCATCAAGGAAGAGGCCCCGGTCAAACCTGAAGAGAACGCTGCTGCGGCCGTCGATGCCTACAATGCCCTGGATCAACTGGCGCTGGCGTGAACCGGTCGTGGCGAACAAGAACAACAAGGTATAACTTCGATAAATCACCATGAGTGACGAAAAAGTCGACATAAAGAGCTACCGGGATATCCCCATCGCACCGGCCTCGCTGGGAAGGATGAGTGTCAACAAGACCGCTTCCTGGCGTAACGCCGAGCCTTACTACGAGGAGAAATCGGCCCCCTGCAACCTCAGTTGTCCCGCCGGAACCGACATCGTGAAATTTCTCCACGACACGGCACGGGGGAACTATGAAGAAGGTTGGAAGACCATCCTC
>JALGZU010000127.1 GCA_025774735.1 candidate division LCP-89 bacterium
GTCCTGGGTTTGTTCCGGATTGTTGTTTGGGTTCTGTTCTTCGGGGACGGGTTGGGTGCTTTCTTCGCTGTTCGGCTGTTCGTCCTGGGTTTGTTCCGGATTGTTGTTTGGGTTTTGTTCTTCGGTTGACATTACGAAATGCCTCCTGTTACTACTTAGAATGGTCTGGTTTGTTTAATAATGGGGTAGTTGATGTCAATGACACCCCGGTTTCGGTTCAACTCAAAATTTTTCCAATACAGCTTCAGCCACCTTTTTCAACAACCACATAGGGGTTGAAGCCGATCCGGATATACCGACCTCGTCAAACTGTTTGAGCCATTCCCAATCCAGTTCTTTTTCATCTTCAATGAACAGGGTATTGGGATTGGCGTTGAGACAAATATTGTAAAGTAATCTTGTATTCGAACTATGCCTACCGCCGACGAAAATGATGGCGGGATGCTCGGATGCAAACTCTCTAAGTTCCTTCTGGCGCCGGTTCACGAAGCTGCAGCGGGAATCGAAGACCTCCAGATCATTCACCTCGCGTCTCAGCTTCTCCTGCCAGTTAGCATACGTGCCCGGATCAACGGTCGTTTGAGCGATCAGAAGTGTCGGCCGGTGCGCATCTATGATAGCGGTGACTTCATCTTTGTTCACCACGATGGCATCTCCATCGCAATGCCCCTGAAGGGCAATCACTTCCGGATGATTAAGATGTCCCACAACGACGATCTGTTTCCCCTCCTTGTGTGCGCGCCTGATCACCTTCTGGGAACGCATCACTTTCGGACAGGTAGCGTCGAGGTAGAGGATTTTCAGTTCTTTCGCCTGCTGGAAGAAACTGCTCTCTTCTCCGTGTGTACGGACGAGAACGGTGCTCTCCCTGGCCTCTTCCAACTGGTTGATCGATTCGAGACCCAGGGTATATAGCCGATCCACTTCCAGTCGGTTGTGAATCAGTTCGCCTTTTACGGCCAGTTTCTCACCCCTGGAAAGAGCCTGCTCGACCAGTTCAATGGCTCTACTGACCCCTCCGCAAAACCCGGCAAGTGGATCTACGATCGCTTTCACATCTATCTGTTTTCCTCCCCCAGAGCGGCAATGGCGTTCATGACCTTTTCGGAAAACGCCTGGTAGACCTGCCTTCTCGTCATCCCTTCTTCAGCAGTCAGATCGTGCACTCGGATAGGATCTCCGATGAAAACCCGGATCTTCTCTCTCTTGATGATTCTGCTCCAGGATCCCCGGCTGTTCTTAATATATACCGGATAGACATCCGAATTTGTTTGAACCGCCAGATAACCCACGCCACTGAGTCCTTGTTGCAGCTTGCCATCTCGACTGCGGTGACCTTCAGGGAAGAGGAGTAACGCTTGCCCGCTATCCAGGATTTCGGTCGCCCGGCGCAGAGCTTCAAGATCCAGCTTGGACCTCCTGATAGGAATGGCGCCCAGGTGACTGATGATCCTGTTTAAAACCGGGATCCGGAAGAGCTCTTCCTTGGCCAGGAAGCGGACTTCACGCCAGAGCGATGAACCGAGAATCGGCGGATCGAGATAGGAGCGGTGATTCGCGGCTACGATAACTCTGCCCTGCATGGGAATCTTTCCCAGGCCTTCAGCTTTCATACCGAAGAGCAGTTTCAGGACATAGCGCACGAAGAGGGCGCAACATCTATAGGAAAACCGCATCAGTTAGATACATATCCAATAACAGCTTCAACTTGCTCTTCGAAGGTCATCTCGCTGGTGTCAATCAGCACGGCATCCGGCGCCATCTTGAGCGGGCTGTTGCCGCGCGATTGATCGCGCTGGTCGCGTCTCTCGATGTCTTCAATTACCGTCTGCAATTCAGCTTCCACACCCGAACGCTGGAGATCTTCCAGCCGGCGCCTGCCGCGTACCTCTTTACTCGCCGTCAGATAAACCTTCAGATCCGCATCGGGGAAAACGACCGTGCCGATATCCCGGCCCTCGATCACTACACCACCGCTTCTCCCAAGTTCGCGTTGCAGTGCTACCAGCCAGGTACGCACGTCAGTCACCTCACAGACCGGACTGACCGCCTGGGTGACGTCCGGCATCCTGATTCGCTCGGTGACGTCCTCGGCGTCCAGAAAGATCCGTTGTATACCATCGACAAATCGAACGGCGATGTCAGTCGTTTCAGCAACTCGGGCAATCTCTTCATGACTATTCAGATTACCGCCCTGGCGAAGCACATTCAGGGCCACCGTGCGGTACATGGCGCCGGTATCGAGGTGCAAGAAACCCAGGTACCGGGCAACTTCACGAGCAGTAGTTGTCTTGCCTGCACCGGCAGGTCCGTCAATGGCTATAATCGCTCGGCGATCATCCTTTCGGTTCCGCCGATCATTCACCTCTTAATCCTCGCGCCGCCAACCTCCCCCTCTTTGCGAACGAAAACCCAGGCGACTACCTTGCCGGGTTCGAGGATGTCCCTGTCTTGCCCCCAATAAGCGTTATGCCAGTGATAAGCAGAAGAGGTTTCGTTGCGGGGCAGAGCATCGATTTCGGCTTTTAACTCCCGCAGCCTCTCCTGCCAGTGAACGAAATTTTTCTCCCGCAGATCGATCCAGCCGGCCTCGGCCCATTCATCGATCCTCTCGGGAGTAATTTCAAGGTGGTTCTCGACTTTGGACGCCGGAATTTTCACTTCGGATCCGCGCAGCATGGAACAGCCGTCACCAAGAAGGATGGGAATGCCGATGGAAAGCATCTGGGACCGTATCCCAGGTTCTTTGGATAAGTACGCCTCGACAGATTCGGACAGTTCCCGCGGGGAATTTTTAATGACCGCTGAAAGTGATCCACAGACTTTTTGTAAGAGGTAAACTTCATAGAGAAGTTTGGAAAGTCTGGGGGGACCCAGCAACTCGAAGGCAACCGATTCGGTTCTGTGTTTTTTCTGCAGCTCTTGCATAACCTGGAGAGCGTTGTCCCGCATGGCGCCGGCCCGGTATGTTGGACCGAGGACGGAAGCATCGAGCGCTGAAATCACGTTGTATCCGCTGCTGGAACCCTTAATCTCCATGATCGAGTAATCGGCGATCTCCTCCGGGGTCACGAATTCCATCTGGCCTATGGATGAGAGAGCAAAGAATTCACCGTATGAAAAGATACCATTTTCGCCGGTATCGATAAAGACCGATTCGAGAATTTGCCGGGTGCTCACACCCTGCTCCGGCATAATGCGTTCGAAGGTATCCTTCAGTGTGACTGCCTGTTCGGGCGGACAATCCACGAGCGTGATGGGCTTACCGGCCTTTTTGATCGGCCCGTATCCGATCCCTTTCCAGGCGATGGCGGCGGCCGGCTTGATTTCGCTCACCGAAGCTTCCCCCGGTGTGCGTCCCAACAACATGAGCAGCAGAGATTGAGCGCCCCCCATGGCGGATTTCGCCATGAGCACGCGAGAGGGCCGCTCTTCGGAATGAGTATAGGGTATGTTCAAGCCCATACCCCCGGTTCCGGTTGTACCGATCTTCAGATAGGATTGAACCTTAAACCGTGCCAGCACATTCTTCAGAATTTCAATATGGCGAATCAACTGCGGAACGGGGAGACAACTCAGCAGCCTCTCTACTTCAGATTCCAGCGCTTCCGTAAGTTTTCCTTCGCTGCGGGCGTTATCCATCTCCTTCAAGAGTTTCGCGCTGCCGCTGAAAGTATCCTGATAAGCCAGTCCGGTGGCTGAATTAACGCAATCGAAGATCAGATGAGGACGATGTTTCTCAACCATCTTGTAGAGTGTCGATTCGGTCAAAATCTCCTCGTCGAGCTTCAGGATCGAATCGAGCATGAGGCGATGCCGCTTCTTCGGATCGTTCAGGATCGCTTCGCGATGGGTGTGGCGAAATTCGTCGCGCACGAAGATGTCACCCGATTCGGGAATGAAGGTTATCTGGGAAACTTCCTTCGAAAACACCTCACACGCCTCCTCCGCCTCCTGTACAAGGAGGGAAGCGACGACTATTTTTTCAGGTTTTTCCTGGTATAAGCGACGGCAGATGGCAGACCCCACGAGTCCCCACCCTCCGAGCATCAGAACTGTTTTTCCGGTTATATCCATGGTTACCTCAACGCTCTCTATATGCTATGAGGAGTCACTCGCTATGCCTCCAGGTCCGGGTCTGTCGGCGTCGCTTCTGCCGAGTCGATGGAAGTCGTCTCAGAGGGGGATTCGCCTGTTTCGGAAGACGAACCGGCAAAAGCCATCTTCACCTGGTTTGGGTCATCCTCAACCAATCCTTGCAGTTCCCTTATTTTGGGTAAGTCTTCTATCTCGTTTAAGCCGAAATAACGGAGAAAATCCGGCGTGGTCGCGTAGAGTAGCGGTCTCCCGGGTGTAGCTGCTCTTCCCCCCACTGTCACCAACCCTCGTTCCATTAGAGTCCCAAGCACACCCCCGCAGTCGACACCGCGGATGTGTTCGATGTCCGCCCGGGTGATCGGCTGACGGTAAGACACGATGGCCAGTGCTTCGAGTGCCGGTCTGGATAAGCGAGAGCGCAGCCGTTCACTGAGAAGACGTTTGACCCATTCCGCATACTCCGGATTGGTCCTGAGCTGCACGCCACCGGCAACCTGTATCAAGCCGAACGCGTGCCCCGCCTCCCGGTAGTTCTCTTCCAGAACATCTATGTCGGCACTGAATTCCTCCGGGCTGATCTCACCGATCACGTTCTTGGCGCGGGTGTAGGTCAAAGGGACGTCAGAGGCGAAAATTAGAGCTTCTAAGATATGTTGTCGTTCTGCCGGGTTCATCTGGGTTTTCTAAGCGGCCGCTGCCAGGGGGTCGAGGTGACCTCGACACACACACCAGGCGAGAATCGCGGCTATGTTCTCCTGGCTACCAGTAAAAAATCGTTTTCAACAACGCCTCGAAGCGACACTTCGCCGAGGCGAATCAGCTCAAGTATAGCTAAAAACGTAATGATGATTAACAGGCGGTTGTTGATTTCCTTGACCAGGGCTGAGAATGTGATTCGCTGGCGTTCTCCCAACCTGATACGAAGGTAATCAAGACGCTGGTCGACCGTTTCAGGAGGGAGCAGGACGTTATAAGCAGGTTCGTCAGCATGAAAATTATCCATAGCCAGCTTGAACGCGGCCAGGAGGTTGTACAGGGTGACGTCCTCAAGGGCATAATCCACTCTGGAAACCTCAGGCAGTTGGGCAGCACCCAGCGTGTACCGCTTGCTCTGTTTCTCCTCCAGCTCCCGGAACAATTCGGCGGATTCCTTGAATGCCTTGTATTCGAGAATTCTCTCGACCAGGTCGCGGCGCGGATCGTCTTCGTAGACTTCGCCTTCTTCAAGCTCAGGTCTCGGCAGGAGCATGCGCGCTTTGATACTCAATAGCGTCGCTGCGAGAACCAGGAACTCACCTCCGACCTCAAGGTGGTTGGCCTCCATTGCTTGCAGGGAATTTAGGTACTCATCCGCAATCAGCGAAATGGGGATGTCGAAAATGTCCACCTCCTCCCGCTTAATCAAGTAGAGCAGGAGATCCATGGGCCCTTCGAATACGGGCAGGTTCAGGTGGATACTTTCACCGATCAGACCATCCTGAACTTCGAAAATATCCTTCTCTGAAGGGTCTACATATTCTTGATTCATGGCAGTTTCATCGCAGCGCGAACTTCAGCCATCGTGGTTCGGGCAATCTCGCCGGCCCGGCGATCCCCGTCCTCGATTATCTCATCGATCAGTTGCTGATGTTCCTCATAATGACTCCTCTTCTCCCAGACCGGTTCCAGATAATCCAACAATTTCCGGGTCATGTCGTTTTTGTGCTCAACGCATCCCAGCGTGCCTTTTTCACAACCGACCTGCACCTCAGCAACAGTTTGCGGATGAAATTTCTTGTGATAATAATACACGGGGCAGATTTCCGGCCGTCCCGGATCGTTCTTATGCACGCGCTGGGGATCGGTGATGCAACGCCGCAACTTCTTGGTGATCACTTCCGGTGCATCCGCGATCAGAATGGCGTTATTCAACGACTTCGCCATACGCTGAGCATCGGTTCCCAAAAGCCGGCTGAATTCGTTCAGCTTCGCTTCAGGGTAGGGAAAGACGTGGTCATAAAGCTTGTTGAAGCGCCGGGCCAGTTCCCGCGCAATCTCGAGATGCGGCACCTGGTCCTCTCCCACCGGCACGAGATCTCCCTTGTACAAAAGTATATCGGCAGCCTGAAGCACAGGGTAACCCAGGTGGCCGTAAGCCATGCGGTCTTCCAGGTGCAACTGCCGGGCCTGCTCTTTGACCGCCGGATTCCGCTCCAGACGGGGTACCGTAATCAGCATCGAGAAAATGAGAAACAGCTCCGCATGTTCGGGGATATGGGATTGCACGAAGATGGGGCTCTTCTGCGGATCGATGCCGGCCGATACCCAGTCGATGACCATCTCACGGGTATTTTCCGCCAGTTCCGCTGTTCGATCACATTCGGTAGTAAGGGCGTGCCAATCCGCTACAAGGTGAAAGTTGGAGTATTCATCCTGCAGGTTCACCCAGTTTTCCAATACTCCGGCGAGGTGCCCGATGTGCAGTTTTCCCGTGGGCCGCATGCCAGACAATATTCTCTTTTTCACTTCGCCATTACAGAATTATATAATCTGATAAATATAAGGAAATTTGATCCGAATGGCAAGCATTTTTATTCGAATCGGGTAATGCTCCAAGCTGAAAATCCGGGAACAACCACAATTGTGAGCGTCGCCTGGTTCCCATCAAGTAATTATCGTTTTTTTCACGATCAAAAATGCATAATTCTCAGTAATTTCTGAACCACTTCATCCTCCCCCTGTGGCTCAAATTCCTCTAAAGCGCAACTTGTATTATATTATTTATTACGATTATTTCATCGATAATAAATTTTTAACCATAATGCAGGCAATCGTTTTTCCAGGGATATTCTTAATGAAATAGTTCACTAACTACTTGACTTCAACCCCAGAAATACATTATTTTATGTTATATCATTAACAAAGGAGACGGGGTGACAGACAGGTCTGTTAAGAAGAAAATTCCCCAGATGACGATCACCCGCTTAGCTCAGTATCTGAACTGCGTGAGCCTGTTGCCGCGGGATTTATATGACGAGATTTCTTCAAAGGAACTGGCGGCCAAAATAGATCTTAAGCCGACCCAGGTCCGCCAGGATTTTCATCATTTTGGTGGATTCGGGCAGGCCGGCTACCGCTACAAAGTTAGCGATTTAATCAATGGAATTGAGGCGATTTTGGGGTTGGATCGCCAGCAGAATATGATCATCGTCGGGGTGGGCCACCTCGGCCAGGCACTGGCGAATTACCGAAAGTTCGAAGCTCTGGGCTTGAGCTTGGTCGGTCTTTTCGACACCAATCCCCGATTGATCGGGATGGCGTTCCGGGACGTGAAGGTTCGAGATATCGATGAGATACCCCCGGTTGTGAGAAACGAGAATGTCACCATCGGCATCATCGCAACTCCGACGGAAGCCGCCCAGAAATCCGCAGATCTCCTCGTGGCGGCGGGCATAAAAGGGATCTGGAACTTCTCACCCATTAACCTGACAGCGCCGCCTGACGTGATCGTGCAGAACGAACACCTGTCGGTTGGTTTGATGACCCTCTCGTACAAGCTGAAGCGGTTGACCCAGGACGCCACCGGGTCAGAATAAAACCGGAAAAACAACAGACATACAAAAAGGCGACCGTGGGTCGCCTTTTCTTTACATCTTACCTGCGATCGTGAAAGTGTGAGCCTTTTCTCTGACCTCCTTTCACCGGTTCACGATTTGACGAATGATAAAACTAAACACGAACAGTGCTACCGCGACCAGGATGACAGTCGCCCCCGTCGCCGACAAATGAGAGGTAAAGCCCCGCAACCGAAGCTAAAACCGCCACGATAATGGACCACCAGAAGAGACCGCTGGCGCTGCGGGCGAGATTTCTGCCGGCCGCAGCAGGGACGACCAGCAGCGCAGTCACCAGAAGTAGACCTACAGCCCGCAGGCTGATCATGACCAGGAGTGCCAGGAGTATGCCGTAGGCCATCTCCCAGGGGGTAGACCGGATGCCCCGGGAGTGAGCCATGGGCGGATTGATGGCGAGTAGCAGCAGTCGGTTGAATCCGATGCCCTGAAAAGCCAGGATTCCCAGGAATAGAGCCAGTATGATCCACAACTCAGTTGCATCAATCGCGAGAATATCCCCGAAGAGGATCCCTTCGAAGTAACGCACCAGCCCCTTGCGAGCAGAGACGATCACGATACCCAGGGCGACTACGGCGGCAAAAAAAACCCCGATGACTGTATCGGTGGATAGTTCCGCCTTCCGG
>JALGZU010000128.1 GCA_025774735.1 candidate division LCP-89 bacterium
AATCTGAGTACCAGCTATCTGGGCGACATCCAGGAGATCGCAGAGAGCATCAAATAGTTGAATGGCAGTTTAATGTCTGTGTTATTTACCAACCAGGAGGGATCATGGGCATTGACACAATCTTAAAAGGCCATGAGCTTTTCCAGTCTTTGAACGTGGACGAGGTCAACCGGCTCAGCACGTTCTCATCGGTGAAAGAATTTCAGAAGGGAGAGGCGATATTCGAATACAACAGGCGGAGTTCGCATTTTTACATGCTGATGGAAGGCACGGTTTATCTCCAGCTTCCCGCCAATCCTCCGGAATTCAGTTTTGCCGTTTCCAAAATCGAGAAAGGTGAGCTGTTCGGTTTATCGCCGCTGCTCGATTCTCCGAAGTACACCTCTTCGGCCTACTGTTACTCGGACGTAAAAGCTCTCTCCGTCGAAGCCAAACCGTTCCGTGACCTGCTCCGTTTGAACTGCCCAGCCGGGTTGGATATCATCAACCGGGTAGCTCAGATTTACTTTACCCGCTATCTCGACATCTTGAAGCGGCTTCAGGACGTGGTGAGTCAGATATCGATGGTAAGATAGCGCGATAACACCCCCCAGACCCCTTTCGGTCAGTTTCAGCGTATCGCGCGGATCCAGGCGGTCGAACCACATCAAAGATCGCGGAAAACAGATCAACCCTGGTTATCTTATCGAGCGGCGTCATAGAGCGTAATAGGGACATCCTTGAATCGTTGGCACATGCAGGCGTTTACATCTCATTGCGGGAGAATTACCGGAGGATATCGCCGCACTTACACAACACCATCGAAGAGATCGATAAACTTCTTTCAATGCTGAATGCGCTGTAGTTCTTTCAGCCGAGTCGGCTATGAAAATCCCCTCCAATGGGGATATTTCTTTACATATCATTCGGCTGGATGGTTTGACTACCCAATCGTGCTTTGGGTTTGACAGGGAAAAAGCGGTTTAATATACATACGGTTGATGACATATAATTAAATATATTTATAATATCAACAATCTGTTCAAGATTATGTCTAATTGTCCAGAATTGCCTTGATATAGCTAATAAATCAATTTATATTACAGTAGATCATCGATCCTGCCCCCTGCTTCTGCAATCCGACTCCATCGAACCGCATTCCCAACGAGATCAGCTTCAGTTTTCATACAGATCATCACATATTTGTGGTCATACAGGAGGGTGTCATGGCGTCTCGCGAGATATCCGATCTGATTCCAGAGCTTGCAGAAAAGGCCAAACAGGTGCAGTTATTGTGTCAGGAGCGGAGTGTCGATTTACTCATTTACTGTACCTACCGAAGCCTGGAGGAACAGGCGAAATTGTATCGAAAATCCCGAACGTTGGCTCAGATTGAACAAAAGGCCAATCAGTTCCGGGAAAAAGGATTTAGCTTCCTTGCCGAAGTTCTTATGGATGTAGGTCCGCAGGCGGGCAAACTCGGTGAACATGTAACAAACGCAGGGCCAGGAGAATCCTGGCACAACTTTCGTCGGGCATTCGATTCGGTGCCACTGGTTGGCGGCAAGGCCATGTGGAAGAGTACCCACGAGCATTGGCAGGTATACGGTGAAGCGGTACGAGAAGTCAGTCTCGAATGGGCTGGTGATTGGAGAAGGTTCAGAGAGTTTCCCCACGCCCAGATGGCTTCTGGGGGCAACCCAATTCGTGTACTATCACCTGAAGAGGTTAAAAATCAGAGGCGGTCATAGATTATGTCAGCTTATATAAAAAGAAAACCAATGGAGGTGAACCATGGGAATCTTGAGTTTCATAAGTGGTATATTTAAGCCTGCTGCTGATCTGGTCGACAGCTTGCACACGAGTGAAGAAGAAAAACTCAACCTAAAAAAGGAACTGACTGTAGTTGAAAACCAGTTTGCCGGAAAAGTCCTGGATTATGAGATGAAGTTAATGGAGTCGCAAGCATCCATCATCAAAGCGGAAACTACCGGACATTCTTGGCTGCAGAGAAATTGGCGGCCAATTACGATGCTGACATTTTTGGTGTTGGTGGTTCTGGATTCCTTCGGTTGGTTAGTATCCGATCTGGCGCCCGAAGCATGGACCTTACTAAAAATAGGTCTTGGTGGCTATGTCATAGGTAGATCAGCTGAGAAAATTGCACCTTCTGTTACCGAGGCCATAAAGGGGAAGAAGAAACCGTAGCATTTAGTCTCAGTGACTCCAAATCGAATTGTAAAGTTATGCATAACCTAAACTATTTTAGGTGGATTTAATGAGGCAGATACTTGTGAACTACCCTGCTTTATAGGGATGGACGATTAACCCGGCCTGTTGGCCGGGTTTTTATATTATTCAGGGTGTACTAAACAGGATATGTTACTTTATGAACGTCCCATTCCTGAGCTCCTCAAGTGTCTGTTCGATCTCTTCGCGCGTATTCATGACGAAGGGACCGTAGCGGGCAACCGGTTCGTTGAAGGGCTTGCCGGAAAGCAATAAAAAGCGAACGGGTTCGTCTTTCGTCTCGACGGTTACGCCATCTCCATCCGAGAAAACGATCAATCGGGTGCCCTTGACTGATTCTCCCCCGAAATGTCCTTTTCCCTCGAAGACATAAGCGATGGCGTTGTGTCCCCGTTCGACAGGATGAGAGAAAGTACTACCGGGCGGGATGGATACGTCGATGTACGTTGGCTCGGCGGCGATTGCCGATACGGGGCCTCGTACACCGTCAACGGTTCCCGCGATCACGCGGATCTTAACGCCGTCTTCCCGATCGACTACCGGAATCTGGTCCGCCGGCACCTCCTGGTAGTTCGGTTCGGTCATCTTCAGTTTGGCGGGAAGGTTAACCCAGAGCTGGAAGCCGTCCATCTTGCCGTCTTTAGGCCGGGGCATCTCCTCGTGCATGATGCCGCGCCCTGAAGTCATCCACTGGACGTCCCCGGCCTGGATGGTGCCGGCGTTGCCGATGCTGTCCTCGTGGTCGACCTGGCCTTCGAGCATGTAGGTGACGGTTTCGATGCCGCGGTGAGGATGCATGGGGAAACCGGCCAGGTAGTCGTCCGGATTGTCCGACTTGAAGTGATCGAAGAGCAGGAAGGGATCGACGGTGTTTAATTCCCGGGTGGCGATGCTGCGCCTTAGTTTGACTCCGGCACCCTCACTCACCCATTGTGGTTCGATGATGCGGGCGATCTTGCGTATCGATTCTGCCATGATATACCTCGTGCTAAGTTCGTTATTATATTCACTTTCCAACAGAGTGATACGTAAGTACGTTTTATTTATTAGTTCGGGTTCGTAAAAATAATCCCGGACATTCAATCTTGATTCCGTATTAAGCAATCGGTTCGCTTCTATTGGAATCAATGAATAACTTAGCTAATCTAAGGAGAATATATCATGAAGAGACTGAATCTTGGGATGATCGTCCTCTCGGCGATCTTATTCCTCTTCGGTACATCAGTATATGCCGGAGGATTTCAGCACAACATCGTCCTGAACCTGGATGGCATGGACTACTACCTGGACGGACCGCCCGACGGTCCCAGCGGTGAGAAGGACATCCCCGGACACTACTGGAAGCAGGCAGGTCCGAATCAGCTCGTCGGCAAGCATTACAACTCCGGACCCTTCGGAGCCGCGAGCTGGTGGGCGACAGGTGAAGAAGACGGCGCTCTGCTCTACATCGTCCACGGCATCATAGATACGTGGTCCGAAGAGAAGTCGATGGGCTACGCTGCCAGTGGTTATATCCACTACCACGAGTTCGTCACCGTTGACGATGGGACGCCCCATCCGAGCAAGGTAGTCTGGCTCAAGCACCTCTCCGTAGGATCCTACTACCTCGACGGCGGTCCTCACCCGGAACTCGCTCACGACGTGACCCCGGGTCTCGACTGGGAGTTCGTTCCCAATTGGACCATGCCCTATCCGAGCAGTGGCACATCATCTCAGGGCTTGGCAGGCCTTGCGTCGGTAGAAGTCCCCGCCGAGTTTTCCTTTGAAGGCGCCTATCCCAATCCGTTCAACCCTGTTACGGAACTCAGCTTTACTCTGCCGGAAAGCGGCAACGTCGAGTTGTCCGTTTACAGTCTGAACGGGGCCAGGGTGGCCGAACTGGTATCCGGGTACCGCAGCACCGGAGCTCACAGTGTCTCCTTCGATGCGTCGAACCTGGCCAGCGGTATCTACTTCGCTCAGTTGAATTTCTCCGGCAACACCGCCTTCATGAAACTGGTCCTGACGAAGTAAATACCGGCTAATTTATGCAAAAAGGGCGGGTGTTTCACCTGCCCTTTTTAATGTCTTGAATTGGACTCGGCAATTCCTCTACGGATCCGGACTGGTCATATCGTTATTCTTGCGGTCTTTTTTTGCCTGCAGGTACATTCTCAGCCAAATGATTAAGATAATCGCCCAGGCGGCAAAAGGAATGAACCGGCCCCAGGAAAAGCCATCTTGGATCATCAGCCCCCCGTAGATTACGACGACCAGTATGGCGCAGACGCAGATAATGATAACCAGCGCCCGCGACGGAGGTTTTTTTCTGAGCATATGTAACTCCTATCCTCTAAGTTTCAGATCAATGTTCTTTCCATCTCCAGCTGATTCAATTTGGCAGGCTGGAACCCGCACTTGACCAGGAAGCCTGCCGCCAGACCTTCCGGTACGACGGGGATGATCTCCCAGGCTTTGCCCGGGTGCAGGGCGGCGAGCCCTTCGATCATCCTGCGTCCCCAACCCTTGCCGCAGTGCTGCTTGGGGACAATGACGGCGCTCAGGCGCGCCAGTTCGTCCGTCTTGGGCATCACGATGGCGTAAGCCTTGTCCTCCAGGGCATATCCCCGGGACAGGTCCGGCGGAAAACCGGCGTAAAATTCTGGCGAGCACATCCAGGGAAGATCCGGGTCTGCTTCCCGGGCGACCTGCATGGCGATCTCGTAGGGATCAATCTCCCGGAGAGCATCTGCCGTATCCAGCGGAGCGTTAGCCGGGCGTTCGTATCCGATCAGGCGGCGCTTTTTCGTGAAGCCGCACTTTTGGTACACGGCGATGGCGGGCGCGTTCTCCTCGAAGACCTCGAGGATAAAGTGCCTGTAGTTTGCTTCCCGGCAGTCGGTGACGGCACTCTGCATCAGTGTCGTGCCGATTCCCGAGTTACGGTGTTCCGTGACGATGCCCATGGCGGCCCCCCGCACGGTCCAGCCGCGGCCGCCCAGCAGCAGAAACCCGGCCGGCACGCCCTCCACTTCGGCGACCGTGGAGCGGGAGAAATCTACCAGGCTGACGGCGCAGAGAAAGGAGAAGACCGCTTCGTTGATGTCGATAGGGACGAAATAGCCCTCAAAGCCTGCGTTAAAGAGGGCGGTGAGTTCAGAAACGGTGTACTTCGCAGCGGATACGATCTTCATGGGCATCACCTCGCCCGTTCGATCGTGACGGCGGTGCCGTAGCAGAGCACTTCGGTGACGCCGGACATGATCTCGGTGGCGTCGTAGCGCACCCCGATGACGGCGTCGGCTCCGATAGCGTCGGCGTGGGCGAGCATGTCTTTGAAGGCGTCGCTGCGGGTCTTCTCGCACAGTTCGCTGAAGAGGGTGATGTTGCCGCCGACTAAAGTCTGCAGCGATCCGCCCAGCGTGCCGAAGATCGAGCGCGAGCGCACGATGATGCCTCGCACGACGCCCAGGGTCTTGGTGGTTCTGTAGCCGTCCAGTTCAAACGCGGTGGTGGTCATGGAAGGATCCATGGGGGTCTCCTTGGTTCAGGAGGTGGGTCTGCCCGGGGTTGGTTGAGGAAAGATAAGGAAGATGGGGGACGATTGGTAGCTAAAAATGAGGGATTTTGGATTGGTAGGTGGGGAGGTTCAGGAGTATAATATCCGACCCGATTAATCTCATAATCATCAGACGAAACATCTCCAGATTTGACGCAAAAAATATTTACATGAAGCCATAATTACTGGGATTTCTTTGGGATCAGTGCTTCCGTCCGTATTCCGTTCGCAGCAATGATAAGCCAGGACATTAAAACCAGGACGTATGCGCGCTGTGTAATACCCACAATTTGATCCATGAATGTAGCGACAATCGCTTCGATTATGAACAGAATGGGACCGGATATTGCGAGATATAGCAGTATTCTATAAAAGCCCCGTAGTACACCGAACGAATGCAGACGGATCGAATGGATTAAAAAAAACACGATGCCGGCGAGACCCCCGAAGAATCCACCGAGATTGTGAATATATCCGGATACGGTGACGAATTCTCCTGATGGATCTATAGGAAAGAAATTACTCAGTATCGTCAGTGTCGCAAATCCGAAAAGTGCAATTGAAGTCCTGGATCGGTAGGGAGGGGGATAAGCGCGGTATATCGCTATGATCAAGGCAACGGCGCCGATCAAGTTGCCGAAGATGGCGAAGTTTAAAATCCAGCCATGTTCTGCATTCACATATTCACTCATATAATGGCTTGCGAAGGTAACCTCCGGATGAATGAAATGCATCAAGACCAGGATTGCCAGAAATCCAATGAAACCGGTCATCGCGATGGTGGGAAAATATCGCATAGAATCCCCTTTCTTACACATTAAAAGATGCCGTAAATCAATTGAGGAAACGCTGAGGATGGGGGGGAGGTTCCGGGAGAGTATGAGTGGCCGGAACGGTTGTCCCGGCCATATGTCGTTATTGGCCAATCCCAAGATCTGTCACACCCATCATTTAACAACTTCCACTCGTTCGAGAATCCAATCAGACATGCCGTCGAGAAATCCAGGCACAAATTCCTTCGCCAGGTTGTCGTATTCCGAAGGACTACCCGTATTCGCGCGGACGTACAAATGATTGGCCTCGGGGAAGATTTTCACCGTATAGTCTTGATTGCCGCCCCTTTCCAGGGCCTCTATCATGGCAGGTCTGTTCAATTTCTCCGGAACTTGAAAGTCGAGTCCGCCGAAAAGCAGCAATACCGGGCACTTTACCTTTACCAGCGCCGGCTTAGGGTCATAGTCAATAAAATATCTAAACCAGGGGCTGGTGTGCAATCCCAGCATACACTTGGCGTGAGATTCCACAGCGGTCTCGATGTCGCTGTGATCCGGTCCCGACTCTCCGCGCATTGTCGTTATCGAAAGTCTCGCCTTTTTCAGAAGTCCAGCCTTGAGTTCGGTTTCACTTGCTCCTTTTCGCACGAGTTCGAGTAACAGTCTGTCGAGGCGGAGAAGCTCCTCGATGGCCGCTTCGGGTACTCCATCCGCTCGTGAGATCCAATCACTCTGAGCCAGCGTAATTTCCCCACCGGTGCCGCCTATACCCGATATGCAGATGACGAACGCTACATCATTTGACTGCGACGCAACGAGGGGCGCTATTATGCCGCCTTCACTATGACCGCACAAGCCGATTTGAGCGTGGCTTATATCGTCCCGTGCTTTGAGGCAGCGGATTGCGGCGATAACGTCGAAGGCGAAATCAGCCGTCGTGGATTGATAAGTGTTGCCGGTCGAACCGCCCACTCCCCTGGAATCATAGCGTAAGACCGCTATGCCGTTTCTGGTGAAATGGTCCGCGATCATGCGGAAAGGTTTCATCCCAAAGCACTCTTCATCACGGTTTAAAGGGCCACTGCCCGTTATCATGATGACTGCGGGGTGTTTACCGGATTTTTCGGGAAGCGTCAAAGTACCGGCTAAAGTTACTTCATTGTTGCTGAAGGTAATTTCCTCTTCGGTATATAACGTCTCTTTCATGATAACTGCCTCGCTTTTTCCAGGGCTTCACAGCTTTAATCGTGGTAATTCGGATGTAGCGGTACTGAATGGGTCGCGCTGGATTACTCAGATTTGAACGCGGTT
>JALGZU010000677.1 GCA_025774735.1 candidate division LCP-89 bacterium
GATGCCGGTAACCTCGCCTCCGGCATCTACATCTATCGCCTCGAAGCAGGATCTTTCACCGTCTCCTCTAAAATGCTTCTACTGAAATAGTGACAGGTCGTAGGGCGGGGGTTCTTCCCCCGCCTTTTTTTAATGCCAGAAATTTCTCCCGAAAAAAACTATCACTTGACAATCTTGTGAAAATAAGGTATATTATAGTTTCCCTGGGCGTCCGACAGGTGAACTGTGTGCCCTAGTTATAAGAGTAACTGTAACTGAACCGGATTTTTCGGTCTCAGGTCGTTAAATCAGGATTTAAAATGGGACCATTCCGTAAAATCACCTTGATGGGTCTGTTGTGGATGGTGTTTCCATCCGACTTAGTGGCTGATTGGCCGAGAAATACGTACGAAAACTTATGTATAAGTGGCTCGGAGAGCAACATTAATGATCTCTACCTCTCCTCAACCAGCTTCTCTCTGCCGGAAGCCAAGGGCAGTTACTTCATATGGCCAGAAACAATATCAGGCTTGGGAGAAAATGTAAAAATAAAATATATTGATGAATTCGGCAACTCAAATTGGCCTTCAGGTGGAATCTTCGTCCACTACGCTTCTGAGGTGCAGGTTTCACCTCAAGGGCATAGTTTAACCTTTGAAACCAATTTGGTTACATCTTACCACCGGTATGATTGGATCTCCATAGCAGATGCATACATTCAAATGGTTGATTCAAGTGGCGCCCTCCTATGGACACCAGGTGGTATATTACTCGAGAATGAATATGGTCAGTCAGGTTCAGCCTTTCTGGTGGAAGCGGAGTATGGGCAATTTATTGGCGGATTTGAGTATACATCTGTCACCGAATTTCATGACCTTAAAGCACAAAAAGTAGATACTTTAGGCAGCCTACTCTGGGGTCCGAACGGAGTTGTCGTCTGCGATGCGGACGGTGCACAATCTGGCATGATGGGAATTTCAGATGGCGCCGGTGGCGCAATTTTCTTGTGGAACGACCCGAGAGACAGCATATTCCCCGACATATACGGTCAACGCCTGGACGCGGACGGGAACCGGCTGTGGGCGCTTGAGGGCGTGCCCATCATCGTGGGATCCTATGAACAGTACGTAAACGATGTCCTTGAAGACGGTCAGGGCGGCGCATTTTTCTCCTATTCGACCGGGCCGGGTTATGCGGTGCGCCTGGGCCGGATCGATGCGGACGGGCAGCTTTTGTGGGCCGTCACCCCGGGTCCCGGCGGCTCCAGTTACGGTGGCATCGATATCGTCTCAGACGGTGAGGGGGGAGTTTACGTCGTCTGGCCGAAATTGCCCGGCTTGGACATCTTCGCTCAACATTACGACGCCGATGGCCGGGAATTATGGCACACCCCCGGCGGTCTCCAGGTGAGCCATGTCTACGGTGAAAACGACGACCAGGAGGTCGTATCGGATGGGGCGGGCGGATTCATCGTCGTATGGGTAAATTACGATTACAGCGATCACAATATTTACGCCCAGCATGTCACTTCGGAGGCGGACCTCCTCTGGGGATTGTCGGATCTGGTCGTCTGCAATCAGGGCGACTGGCAGACACTGCCGCGCGCCTTGTCAGACGGCTACGGGGGAGTGGTGGCTTCCTGGGCTGATTGGAGAAATCCCACCGGACGTAATCTCTACGGTCAAAGGGTTCTCTCCAACGGAATTCTGGGCAACTTTCCCGAGATCGAACTGACAGTAACACCGCTGGATACGCCCATCGTCATTCCGCCTTCGGGTGGAAGCTTTCAGTTTCAGGTGGATCTGCAGAACAATTTCGGCGCGCCCCTGCGTTTCGACTTCTGGACCAACATTCTGCTGCCCAACGGCTCCAACTACGGGCCGCTGTTCCTGCGCAGCGATGCTGCGATAAACACCGGAGGATCCATCGATCGCATCTTAACGCAGACAGTACCCGCCGGAGCTCCCGAAGGACAGTATCTCTACCGGGTGCGAGTCGGTGGTTCTGCTCGGGATGGGAAGAAAGCGATTCTGTCAACGAAAATAGCGCCCTGCCTACAGAATTAGCTCTCTTCCCTGCTTTCCCCAATCCCTTCAACCCCGCCACCACGATCTCCTTCGCTTTGCCTGAACCGGGCAAGGTGACGCTAATCATCTGCGACATCACCGGACGGCTGGTTGCAACACTTGCTGAAGGCTGGCGGGAT
>JALGZU010000129.1 GCA_025774735.1 candidate division LCP-89 bacterium
AAGCTCGGCGTCGTGGTGCTCCAGGTGGTGCTGCCATCCCAGAAAACCACGTCACACTGGGTCATGTTACTGGTTCCCGGTTGATACCAGGCGGTGGTGGTGGCCAGAGCTCCGCCGCTGCTCCCCGGATTCCAGCACATGTCGTTCTGGCCGTTGAAGGTAGCGTCGATGACGCTGGTAGGGCCCGCGTAGTTGAAGGCAAAATTGGCTCCGCCCGCGGACCAGGAGTTCATGGCCGAGGTCAACGCAGCCAGTTCGTCCGGCGCGCTGGGATCGGCACAGTTAGGATTGACTTTCATATCAACGGTGATGGGATTACCGCCCAGCCAGTTCCAATCGATACCCCAGAGGACATAGGCCGACGCAGGTGCAGAGATCAACAACAGACCCAGCAACACCAGCATCAGCTTCGCAATCGTTTTATGCATAATCATGATCCTTCCTCGCGTTTTCAGGTGTCAGCTTGCAGGCCCCGGGGGCCGGTTACCGGGTTGTGGTCTCTACCATTTGGCGAAACTGCTCGACGGTCATGCGGTACTCGGGAATGGCCTCCCCTTCGACCCGGAGGGCGCCTTTCTCCCACCCGTAAATCCAGGTTTGGCCGGTCTCCTTGGTGAAGGTGTGGATGATCAGATCCATTCCGGGCGCGAGCGTCGGAGTATCGCTGACTTTCTGGATGATGCCGTCAACGGTGCCGCCGGGGATCTGCAGGACCAGCTCCCGGTCCACCGTTTCACCCTTGAATTGATCGCGAACGTCCAGGATCACGTAGGTAAAAATGGAGGTGTGCTCCAGGTTCCATGCACTTTCGACGGACCGGACTGTGCCCAGCACAATCGCCTCGGAATTGAGGATCAGATCTTCTTTGCTCAGATCCATCAGCAAGGCTGAACTTGTTCCAGTTACTAGCAAAAGGCACAGAATTACCACTGCGGTGTTGGCAGGTACTCGCATCATCGCCCTCTCCTCAAGTTTGCGATATTTCCGATATATAATATAACGAGCTTGACAGCATAATGGTTGGAGCTGTCACATAAATTTAACAAATTTTTTGTGGAAAGTCAAGACACAATTTAAAAAGTATAGTATTTTTATTATTGTCGAATTTCCAGAATGAACCGGGCCACCTTAACAGACCGGTCTGCTATGTATCAGGTTTGAGAGGAGTGATCAGGTTTGGAGAACCAGGGGAACTATCTGGGGGAGGGTCTTGACGTGGATCTCCTTTCCGCCCGGGAAAGGATCACCGTCAACGTGGATAGGACCTTCGAATGAGCGCTCGATCACAGCTTCGCGCATCTGCTTGTGGAGATAGCCGGGGATACGCTGTATAGTCCCATTGAACATGTTGGGGAGATTGAACAGAGCTTCTTTAAAGGGCAGCCGATGGATGACGCAGAGGTCAAGCAGGCCGTCGTCGGCCTGGGCTTGCGGAGCGATTACAGCGCCGCCGCCGTAACCGCGCGTGTTGGAGAAGGTGAGCAGGAGAGGGTTGCCGCTGTACGCCTCTTCTCCGTTGACCCGGACGATCGTTTTGACCAGTTGGTAATCGAAATAGGCTTTGACGCCGTGATAGAAATAGGATCCGATGCCGCGAACCGTGCTGCGGGAGTAGCGGTCGCTCAGGTCCGCATCCATGCCGCAGCCAAACGTAACCATAAAGAGATGATCATCGGCCATGCCCACGTCACAGCGGACGATCTTTGGGTTGAGCAGTTTCTCACAGGCTTGTTCCAGGTTCAATGGGATGTTCCAGTGGCGGGCGAATCCGTTGCCGGATCCGGCGGGAATGATGCCGACGCAGATATCCCGTCCCAGGACTCCCTTGACGATTTCGTTCAGAGTGCCATCTCCGCCCACGGCCACGATGAAGTCGCTGCCCCGATCAGCTTCTTCCCGGGCCAGCCGAGTGCCTTCTCCCTTGCGGGTGGTGACGAGAATTTTGTAGTCCCGGCTGGTGGCTCCCCAGATGCGGTCGATCAGGCGGATAGCGCTGCGTTTTCCCCCCAGGGTTCCGGACCGGGGATTCAGGATAAAGGTGGTGCGGATGAAGTTGGTTTCAGATTTCATGTGGTTGTCAGAGCATACTCAATCTTTCTTTGTAAACCGCAGAAAACGCACAGTTTCTCCAGCGGCGCGCTTTTTTTTCTCAAACCGGCTCATGGGACGCTCATGTCCGGGATTGTCATTATAGAAGGGCGGCGGCAGCGCGCTTTCCAAGCGGGGGTGTTCCTCGAAGAGGCGTAATATGTTAAAAAAGTACTCGGTGTGGTCGCTGGCGACTTCGATATACCCTCCGGATGCGATGATGGAAACCAGCCAGTTCAGGGTGTCCGGACGGAAGAAACGGTGGTGCTTGTGCTTCTTTTTGGGCCAGGGATCGGGATGATTGACCAGAATCCGGTCGAAACAGCCAGGCGGGAACAACTCATCGTTGAGCAGTTCCAGATTCACCCTCAATAGAGCCGCGTTTACAGCCCCGATTCTCTCCAGACGTTTGATAGCCTTGCGGACCCTGTAAGGCCTCCGTTCGATGCCCAGGAAGCCGGTTTCCGGGTGGCTCCGGACCAGCTCTTCCAGCACCTCCCCGTGGCCGAAACCGATCTCCAGAAAGGTCTCTGCACACTCCGGGAAGCGGATGCGCGGATCCAGCGGAAGGTCGGTAGGTTGGAAGGTCCAGACATAGTCCGAATTGAACGACTTCTCATTCTGCTTGCATACCCGGTGCAGATACCAGGTACGGTACTCCTCAGGCGGCCCGTATTTTTCACTCATGCCCTATCAACACATCCCACGTTATTCGCTCTGCGCATCATGACAATGAATAGCACGGTTCCCGCGATCAAACCGGCCGAGAAGAGATCCCAGCGAAAGGGCGCGGGGAGGCCACCAGCGACGATGTTGGGGGCGTCCCAGATGAAGGAGCCGATAATGATGAGCCCGGCGGCGATCTCGGCCCACCAGGCCCAGCGAGGGAAGCGTGGCGTCATCCCCCGGTCCTCCCGTGAGACGATCCAGAAGCCCACCCAGATCATGACCGCCGAAACCAGCATGGGAGCCAGACAGGGGCCCACCCAGGGCAGAGGGATGAGAAAAAGGATGTCCCAGGTCAGCAGGGATTCCGGCCAGCCAATGAGAAGCTTCAACCAAGCGTAATACATAATGTCCCAGATGCCGAAACAGATCAACAGGATAGCGAAACGTTCGATTTTGCTGCGGCCGACCAGGATGCCGACCGCCGCCAACATGACAATGGTGGCAGCTTCGCGCCCCAGTTCGACCGTCATGATCGGCGACGGTCCGGGTTTAAGGGGAAAGGCAAAACCTTCCGGGTAAAAGATCTGGCGTAGGTAGACGACCACCGCGGCTTCGAGGTAGGCCATGGCGGCAGCAAAAACAACGATCCAGAAGAGGATCACCGTGCTTCTATTACGCCGGGATGATCGGTCGTTCATCGTACTTGAATGGGAGTTACATTTTGTTCTGCCGCTATTCCGCTCGAAACGGGTGAAAGGCAATATAGCGAAATCGTGAGTCATTCGCAAGTGGATTGAGGTTAAAATAAAAATGACCAGTGAAAAAAATTGTTCTTGCTTTTGGGAAATAAATGTGTTATATTCTATATGATGTAAGTTGGGGCAATATACCCAAACGAGGAGAAATTATGCATTTGAGAGGATTCAGCGCTCTCCTGCTGACCCTTATGTTGCTCATGCCTTTGCCGTGCCCTGCGGACGATTCGGGACCCTCGAACACCGTGGGATTCTGGAAGACCGATGTACAGCACGGCTACACACAGATGTCCTTTCCCCTGCTGCCTGATGACAAATCGCTGGACAACGTCCTGGGCGACCAGTTGACGGGCGGCAGCACTTCGGGAGAGTCGGATCAGATTCTCCGCTGGAACGCCGCCGGAGGCCGCTACGAAATGAGTTGGTTCAACTCGGGCGCGCTCAGTTGGGAAGGCGAGATCGAAACGTTATCTGAGGCTGAGAGTTATTGGGTCTACGTTCAGGAGTCCAGCCCAACCCAGCAAACCATCGTCACCTATGGCAACGTGGTTGAGACGGCTTCGTACGACATGGGCACGATGACTCCGGGTTACAACGCCATCGGCTCGGTCTGGGCTGTCTCGGCACCTCTATCCAGCTCCGGGTTGGACGGATTCGAAGGCGGTCTGTATCTCTTTCTGTCCGACCTGATCATGGGCTACGACGCATCCACGGGAAGCTATCGCTACGCCTGGCAGGACGGCAGCAGCAACTGGCAGGGTGATCTCACGGAGCTCGAGCCGCTCATGGGATACTGGATCTACATCGCTCCGGGACATACCGGTTTCGACTGGTCTAATTACTACCAGCCGAATCCTATCGCCGGCAGCGGCCTGCTCATCAACGGGAACGTTCCTGCAACCAACCTGACTCGAGTCCGGCCAGGAATGCCACCCATTCCCAATCCAGAGAACTTTGAGATGAATCAATCACCCCCCTCACAAGCCACCTCAGCGAAAGGAGGTGTGCAGTAATGAAACGGACTTTTCTGGTAATTGCAGCGGTAGCAATTGCGGCCTGGGCGCTGCACGCTCAGCCCTACATGTTCACGACGACCAACTACGCCTCGGGATTCTTCGGGGTCGTCGCGGATGAAAACGGACAACCGTTATCGTCAGGATCGGTCATCCATTTAATCTGGGATTCAGCCGGTGACGGGATGGATGCACCTTCCACGGAACCCGGCTCCATGGGCATGCCCACGGATGACGATATTTTAATCGGCGTCTGCGAAGTCGGTTTCACCGGCGGCGCGCCGTCTTCAGGCAATTTCGTCCTTCCGGGTACGGCCCCCACCGACGGTGGCTGGTGCTACCTGCGGGCGTTCAACGCGACGATACCGATAGCGGGTACCTGGTATTCAGAATCCAACGCCATCTACAACATCCCCCCGATGGAGGATCCCGTCATTTACGGAATTCAATTCCCTGCGACGATGACAGAGATTCTGGGAGATACACCGGTTATCACCGTCAGCGCGATTCCGGCCAATCCTCCCATCATCATCCCTGCCGCGGGAGGATCCTTCGACTATACCGTTGAACTTGCAAACACCACCCAGGACCCGGTGCTCTACGACGCATGGATCGACGTCATCTTACCGAACGGCTCGATCTTCGGACCCATCATCACCCGCACCGATCTCAATTTGCCAGGGGGTGGCAGCTTGATCCGGCAACTCAGCCAGACCGTCCCCGGCGGGGCTCCCGGTGGTGTCTACACCCTCATGGTTCATACGGGTGATTTCACGACGAGTGATATCATCGACGAGCACGGTTTTCCGTTTGAAAAAACAGGAACAGTTGACAGCGACGGCCAGGGGAATACCCTGGGCAACTGGATTAGCGCAGGATGGGATGATGGCGAACTCACCACGGTGGCCATCCCGGACATTTACTTCATGGCTCCCCCCTATCCCAACCCGTTTAACCCGACTGCGCAGATTCAATTCGGCCTGCCCGAGAACTCTCACGTCCGTATCGACGTGTACAACATCCTGGGCAGCCGCGTCACGACGCTCATAGACCGGAACCTGGCCGCGGGATACCACAATGTCCAGTGGAAGGCGCCCAATGTCGCCTCCGGACTCTACCTGGTTCAGATGAAAGCGGGAGGATTCGTCCATACCAAGAAAGCCTTCCTGCTTAAGTAAAGATAATCTGAGGCCGATCCCGCCAGTCGACCGGCCAGCACTTACAGAAAATGCGGTCATCTTTTTGGATGGCCGCATTTTCACGTTCAGGCTAGGTGATCTTTCAGGAACTTATCGCATCCGCTCTCGGTGGGTCGCAGTAGGCTTTGACGTCTTCCATGGCCTTACGAACCACCGCCGCTAGCTCACGGGTTCTCTTCTCCATTTTCACCAGGTCATCCTCAAGACCGGATTTCACATCCCTCGAGATCCGATTGATCTCCTTGAGGTAAGCATCTCCGGTCTGGCGGATATCCTCCAGCTTAGCGGATAAGACCGGTAACTGATTACGTACAGTTTTGAGCAGGTCGTCCAGTTGGCTGTTGATCTCCTGCAACTGCCGTTCGAGATTGGTGCGGTGAGCCTTCAGGGTTTGAGCCCGCAGGGTGGCGGGCCAGCCACGGTTGTCCCAATACCAACGTTTGATGATGTACCACCCCAGGAAACGCCGGAAGGCGTTATAGGTATCCCATTTCGCCAACCAGCGCAAACCCCTCCCGACGGAATAGAAGCGATTCATCGCAGCGAATGTGGATTTCTGCAATTCTTCCGGGGTCATCCTCTTGGGGAGAAAGACGGCGTGTTGCCCATCGTAAAGGCTCCAATCCCGGGCGATGATGCGACACTCTTCGCGCAACTGCCCATACAGTTCCGTTCCCGGAATGGGAGTCAGCATCATGAACTGCACTGTATCCATCTTCTGGCTCTCCGCGAATCGGCGAGTCTCCTCGGCAGTCTGTACGGAGTCGAAATCCGAGCCGATAACAAACATGCCGTGTACCCTGATCTTGTAACGCCTGAACACGGCCATGGCGTCGGCGATCTCTTCGATCGACTGACGTTTATTGTACGCCTGCAGGGTCGCGGGATTGACCGATTCGAAGCCGACATAGACGACGTCTGTGCCGGACTTGGCCAGCAGCTCGATCAATTCAGTATCGCGGGTCACATCAGCCCGGACCTGGGCAGAGGAGTAGCGCGGTTTCAATCCCCGGCTGAGGATGCCTTCGCAGAGGCGTTTCGTATAGGCGGGATTGGAGCAGAAGTTGTCGTCGTAGAAGAAGATCTCATTTTTGGGCAATTGTGCCATCTCGGCGAGGACGTTATCGACGGAGCGGAAGCGCACCTTACGGCCGAACATCTGGGTCACGTTGCAGAAGTTGCAGGGATAGGGACAGCCCCGCGAGGTCTGCAGCGGCGCGTTGAAGAGTTTCATGCGCGGGCCGAGCAGTGAGTAGTCCGGGAAGGGCAAGCTGTCCAGGTCCTGTAACAGCGGCTGGACGTGGTTGTGAACCGCCTCCTCTCCATCCATGAAACTAATTCCCGGCAGATCGCGAGGGGATTCTCCCCGGTCTAACCTGTGAACGAGTTCGGGGAAGCTCTCCTCCGCTTCCCCGCGCACCACGTAATCTGCATGCAGCAGAGCCTCATCCATGACGAAGGTGGCGTGGACTCCGCCGATGACCACGGTCTTGCCCATGTTTCGGAAGATGTCCGCCAGGCGGTAGGCTTCCGGGGCGGTGGACGTGGTGGTTGAAATTCCGATCAGGTCGCTTGCAGCGAAGAGGTGGAAATCCTTTTTCGACAGCGCTCCGACGTGAATATGGACGTCATAACCGGCCTGTTTCAGGATCGTTCCGAGCAGAGGCAGACCCAGGCGAGGCATCTTGAACTGTGTGAAGACGTGAAACCCGGCGGGCTCGGGTTCGATCAGGGTGATCTTATTTATATGATTCATTGAGATTCGCCCTAAGGATGAATGTGACTTTGACGGAGATCAAATTAAGAGTAAAAGAGATAGGAGTCAACCCTAAACAGTAATATTAGGTGTCGGATTACGAGGCGGGACGCGGATCCGGCACCCGTCAGACTCTGGCGGCGACAAAGATGTAGTCGTGTGATTTCTCCGGGTTGTGCGGGGAGAGATCCGTGCCTCCGAATTCAGCAGAGACGATCAGTCCGGTATCTTGAAGCGCCATCAGCAGCACATCCCTCCTCCAGGGGCGCAGGGTTGTTGAAATTACCTCATCTTCGAAGTCAAAAAACCGGAAGAAGAGTTTTTCCCCGTGCGAGGTCTTGATTCCGTTGGGCGGGATGAAGCGTTTCCGTTCGGCCAAGCGCAGGTCCCAGTTCAGGCAGTGCACGAGCGCGACGCCGTCGGGGGAAAGAAGATTTTTGAAGTTCTTCAGGGTTCGTTCCAGATCGTCGTAGGTGAGCAGATGTGAGATGGAGTTCCCCAGGGTGCAGACCATATCGAAGCGGCTGGAAACCCGCTCGTTTATATCCGTGAAGGAGGCTTCGATGAAGCGGATCTCCGCACCGCTGGCGGAGGCGCGCGACTGCGCCAGTTCGATCACTCTGGCGGAGGGATCCGCGCCGACTACGGATTCGACTCCCAGGGTGAGAAAATGAAATCCATGCCTGCCGGTACCACAGCCGACGTCCAGCAGCGATTTGACGTTGTAGCGGCTGAAGAGTTCGCTGAAGAACGGGGTCTCACGCTGCAGGCGGGACTGCCAGTCGATCATCTGGTCGTAATCACTCAGCAGCTCTTCGTAGAAATCAACGCCGTTCGAGTGGGTTTTCTTTCCCTGAGTCATGTCGGTACCCATACCTGTTTGTGAGGATTTCTCTCGAGGGATTTCTTTTAACGGCTCAGAACAATTTCGATGCGCCGGTTTTGGCTGCGCCCTGAAGCCGTTTCGTTGGAGGCAATCGGACGGCTTTCGCCGAACCCGACCGCCTTGATGCGCTCCGCGGGCAAGGTCATATTCTGAACCAGGTAGTCCTGCACCGCCACCGCCCTTTCTTCGGAGAGCTTCTGATTTTCGCTCTCCCGCCCCTTGGAATCGGTGTGCCCCTGCACTTCGATGGATCGTTCGGGAAATTCGCGGATAATCTGCTGTACCCGGGTCAGCAGGGCGAAATCCTGCGGTTGGATTTCAGCAGATCCCGACGGGAATTTCATCCCGGTCAGGCGAAGCGCGATGACGTCCGATTGCCCGGCCGTCGATCTCACGACGCTGCCCTCCTCAGGGGTGAGCAGAGAGGTGATGCGCTGGATTTTCTCTTCGAAGCGCTGTTTTTCACGGATCTCACCGCGCCTTACTTCCAGTTCGGCGACGTATTTACCGGAGAGGTCGCGCTGCTTCCCCAGTTCCGCTTCCAGTTCACCGATGACGACGTCCCGCTGAGCCAGCTCTCCCTGGAGGTGCCGCCGATCGTCCTGGATGCTGCGAATGGCGGCGATGATGGGTTCGACATTGAGCGCCATATCCCGGTCGAATTTCGGATTCAGATGAAGTGTGCCGCTGATATCCTCCAGGTAGGTTTCGAACTGCATGATCAGCGATTCCCAGGCGCCAGGATCGTCCTGCAGGCGAGCGATCCAGTCCGTCATGAAGAGGGCGTGATCCAGGATGTAGATGGCTTCATCGGCCAGCCTCTGGGGTTGTTCAACTGCATACCGATCACTCTTGAGTGCGCTCTGTACGTCTAGAATGTTTTTATCGGCTTGTGCGTATAGTTTCGGGGTAAGTTCGGCTCCATCCGCTTCATCCAGCCGGATGAATTTCTCCCGGGCTTCCCCCAGGATGGCGGCTTTGATGGCTTCGAGTTCCGCCGCTAGAAAGAGTTCCACCGCCGCCGGGGCCAGATCGGTCGCTGAACGTAAATTCCCCTTCTCCAGTTTCTCGGCGACTTTTTTAAGCCGAATCATGGCCAGGTCATGGGCGGCGGTAGCCAGCGCGGGTGTATCGGCGGTCAGAGCGTCCTCATAAGCATCGACCAGGTCCGGGAAGGACTCTCGCATCTGCCGGGCAGTCAGTTCGGCCTTGCCGATGTACAGGCGCGCTTCTTCAAGTTTTCTGCCGATAGCGGCAGGGTCCCGGCCCGCCGCTGAATCGTCGAGGGCCTTATCGAAGGTCCTGAGAGCTTTGTCGAAATGCCCGGGGCTGAAAACGTCCGCCTGGGCCACTCTGGCATTCTCGATCAGTTCCCGCACCTCTGCGATGGATAAATTCTGAGTGGCAACCGGGAGAGCATTTCCAGCGGTCAATGTTAGGGTCAGGATAATGGCCAGAATGACAGGGCAGATTTTTGAGTTGATTTTGATATGGTATCCTGATTTCATATATTCTTTTTCCCAGTTATACCTTGTGACCCGGTTGCCTGCACGGCACTCACTTTTTGCGTATAAGAAGGCGAAAGACGCCGGACAGGTCGAGGACCTGCATTTCGCGGATGGTGCGCCTCACCAGGATAATGCCGACGATGCCGAGCAGTATGTTGGGCATCCACATAGCCATTGCGGGCGTCATCAGCCCGCGGTCGGCCAGATCTTCACCTCCTATTAAAAACGCCCAGTAGACCAGGAAGAAGACGACGCTCAAGCCGGTGGCCACCCCCAGTCCGCCGCGGTGCACCCTCACTCCCAGCGGCGCTCCGATCAGCACGAAGACCAGGCAGGCGACCGGAATCGAGTATTTCTTGTGGATTTCGACCAAAAACGAGTTGATGCGGCGGCGATTCTTCTCCGGATCCTCTTTCATCTTCTGCACCTGAGCCCACATTGCCGGTGCGGACAGTTCACGGTCTGACCGGTAGCCGCTCTCCTGTCTTTCGAACACCATGTTGGGCGCGGCCACCCGCAGGAGCGAAGTTTCAAACCGGGTGCGCTGATAATAAGCCGGGTCCTTGGTATCCTGCCGGTGGATCTCGCCTCTATAAAGGTAGAGGTGGAAAGCTTCCTCCGCCCTGACGAAGCTCAAATCCCCTTCATCCGCGGAGACGACGGTGGGATAGCGGGGGTTGCTCTTATCGTAAATGACGAGGTCATAGAGTCGAGACTGTTTCTGATCGATGCGTTGAGCCCAGAGGACGTACTTGGGGAGATCGAAGATGAAGATGCCCTCTTCCAACGCCAGGGTGGGGCGCTTGCGGTGGATATCGCCGGAGAGAACCCGGGAACGATGGTTGAATTCCGGGAGTACCTGATTGTTGAAGACGATGAGCAGGCCGCACAGTATTCCCCCGAGGACGAAAAAGGGAATCATCAGGCGCCAGAGGCTGATTCCGGCGGCTTTCAAGGCGGTAATTTCGTTTTCGGCGGAGAGCCTCCCAAAGGCCGTCAGAGTCGCTACCAGCACCGCCATGGGTACAGCCAGGGCGACAATCCAGGCGAGATTCAAGAAGAAGAACTCCATCACCACGTAGGGATCCAACCCCTTCCCGGCGATTCTCCCCAACATCTGGATGATCAGGTTCAGCAGGATGATCAGGGAGATTAGACAGAAGGAGTATAAGAAGGGAGGAAAGAACTCGAAAGCCAGGTAGCGGTAAATGATTTTCATGAATCCAACATTTCCTGAATATTGTGGAAGGGCCTCAAACTCCTTGACATTCGCAGACAGATTGTGTATATTTACAGCAGTGGCGCGGCAAGCGGCTGCCGTTGCGACGTGGATGGTCTGCTCATAATCGCCGACTTGCCGGGGCGAACCGATATCTCGGAGGACTAGTCCTAATGGTAAGGCAGCGGCCTTGAAAGCCGCCGGCCCTCAGGGGCCTTGGGGGTTCGAATCCCTCGTCCTCCGCCAAAGTGATTAACACCCGGAGAGGTGGCCGAGCTGGCTTAAGGCACTCGCCTGCTAAGCGAGGGTGGGGTTAAAGCTTCACCGCGGGTTCGAATCCCGCCCTCTCCGCATCTTTTGTCAATCCGCCGGATCCGTCCTCATAGCGTGTCCGGCGTATCTTTCGTATACCAGAAGGGTTCGTTAAGCCCCGGCTTGTCCAACCTCCTATTCTTCGGACAGCCACAGCCTTAGGAAGCGATCAGCATCCAATTAATTAAAGTACCTTGACATTCTGGTAAAGTTTCAAAGTTTAATTCAGATTGAATAATCCTCTACCGATCTTCCCAAGCCCGGCTCATCGAAGCCGGGTTTTTTATTTTATACAATCCTGCTGATGAATGAAGGTAGAAAAATGAGGTATAGATTTGAATGTTAACGGACAAATAAAAGCTATAAAGCATTTTTTAGGAGATGGGCTATCAGTTCAAAAAAATCATCGATGTCAACCGGTTTTTGGAGAACAGCATGTGCATAACTTTCGGGTTTTTGAGAAAGTCTTATTAGATCAAGAGAATACCCTCCCCCGGTGACAATGACAATGGGCACCCTCGAATCGACCTCTCTTATTCGCTTAATCAACTCCACTCCATTGATGCCCGGCATAACAATACCCGTTGAAACAAGGTCGGGTTTAACCTTTTTAAACTGACGCCAACCCTGCAATCCATCTTCAGCAGTAACTACATTATAACCTTGCATCCCGACTATCTCTGCCATCGATAGTAGGAACACTGGGGCATCATCTATTATTAGTATGGTCTTAGTCTTTTCTTGTTTTGCCATCATATCACTCCAGAAAAGAATCTTCAAAGAGCTACTTCAACTTCCCGCCAGCACTGCCAGCCGGTACACCAATTTCAGCCCTATCATCAGAGCCTCCACGGAGACGCGCTCGTCCACGCCATGCAAGCGCCAGACCTCATCCTCTTCCAGTGGAAAGGGGATCAAGCCATAGGTCTGGATACTCGCCTTCCGGAACCGCGTGGCGTCGGACATTCCGGGTGAAAGGTAGGGTAGCACCGGCACGTCCGGAAACATCTCCACGCAAACCTGTTCGATCAGGACGAAGCCGATGCCGTCCTGCGGTGAGGGTTCCGGTGGGGGGGATTTGGGTTTGAAGTCGAACGTATAGGGCCCGGGTCCGATCCAGGCAGTGAGGCTGTCCACGAAGGCGCGGGGATCCTGACCGGGCAGGAGGCGGCAGTTCAGGTTCGCCTCCGCGTTATGGGGGTGCACGTTGGTCTTCACCCCACCTTCGATCAACGTCGGAGAGATAGTGTTGGTTAACAGCGCCAGATAGAGCGGGTGATCAGTCTTGGGAACGCCTCCGATCATCTCTATGCGCGGGTCACGCATGGCGACACCTTCGAAGAAGGCTCGTGTGACCGGGTCCAGTTCGATCTGAAGCGGATAACGGGCGATGCGATCCAGCGCGCTAGCCAAGGCATAAATGGCGTTGTCCAGCCTGGGAATGGAAGCGTGGCCGGTGGTTCCCTGTACCGAGAGTTTTATATTGTAGGCGATCTTCTCTTCAGTCTGCAGGGCGATGTAGAGCGGTTCTCCTTCTTTCAGAATGATCCTGCCCCCTTCACTCAGGGCGAAGGCGGCATCCAGCTTTTCCCGGTGATGTTCCAGCATCCACCCCGCTCCAAGACCCCCGCCCGTCTCTTCTGCCGCGGTGGCCAGAAAGACGATATCGCGCCGCAGCGGGATGTTGTTCCGTTTCAGGAGAGCCAGAGTCATGGCGTTGACGGCCAGCATCCCCTTGTCGTCGAGCGCCCCGCGTCCGTAGATGAAGCCGTCCTGCAGACGGCTCGAAAACGGGGGAATTGACCACTGCGCGGCATCGACGGGGACGACATCGGTGTGGGCCGCCAGGATGACAGCCTTCTGGCTGCCGTTGCCGTGCAGCCGGGCGAGCAGGTTGGCGCGCTTCTTCTCGACCTTGTAGATGCGGCTGCTGATCCCTTCATGCTCGAAAAAACCATCCAGAATTCTACAGGCCAGGAGTTCGTTTCCGGGAGGATTCTGCGTGTCCGCGCGCAGCAGCTCCTGGAGTAGTTCGACCAGTTCCGTCTCGACCGCAGCCCAGTCCGGCTCTGCCGCATTCATCGGCACAGCGAGGAGGAGAAACAACGGCACGATAACGAGGAGCGTGATCTGACGAAATGCAGGTATCACTCCTCCCCCGCCTCGATCATATCTTCGATCTCGTCTCTCTCATCCGTCAAACTCTCGTCAGGCTCCCTGTGAGGAACCAGCAGCTCCCAGACCTGATCGTCGGGATTGGGGATGACATGTGAGAATATAGTGGAAGGACACATTTGATATTTCGACTTATAACCCTGCAATGATCCTCTTCAACAACGCCATGAATTTATCCCGAACCCGGGCGGCGACCTCGATCACGTCGGCGTGATCCAGCGGAGCGTCGCTCAACCCGGCCGCCCGGTTGGTGATGCAGCTTATTCCCATCACTTCCATGCCCAGGCGCGCCGCTTCCGCCGCTTCAGCTACGGTGGACATGCAGGCTGCATCGACGCCCATGATCCTCTGCATGAGCACTTCGGCAGGCGTCTCGTAGGACGGACCCAGGTGAGCTCCCAGGACGCCCGAGAAAAGGGGGATGCCTTCTTCCAGAGCCGCGGCTCTGGCGAGATCGATCAGGCGGTCGCTGTAGGGAGATGAAGACTCGAAGAAGCGCTGGCGTTCGTGTCGAAGCGGCACTTGCCCTTCAACCAGTTCAGAGTGGATCCTCCTGCGGAACTGCTGGTCGATGTGATCGGTGATCAGCATCAGGGATCCCGGTTCCAGGTCCGGATGAATGCCGCCGGCGGCGTTGGTCAAGATCAGCGTAAGCGCTCCCACGCCATGGGCGACGCGCACCGGCAGCACAACCTCCTCGACGCAGTATCCTTCATAGAGATGAACGCGCCCCTGAAAGCAGACCAGCCTTTTCCCAGCGAACTGTCCCGAGACCACGGCTCCCTGATGCCCGGATACGGTTGAACGTGGATACCCGGGAAGATCCTTCGTGGCAACCGAGCGAGTCTCCTTCAGCTCATCGACGAATACTCCCAGACCCGAACCGAGTACCAGAGCGATTTCGGGCGGATCCGGGAGGATCGAATTCAGCACACCAAGAATAGGATTGATGACGGGAGGCACGTTCACCCTGCACTCCATATCGCTTTTAAAAATGGGTCTGCTTTTTACGAAGCATTCTGAGGATGCGTTGGAACAGTTTTACCTTGGATTTATAGGGCATAAAACTGCTCTTGAAGCCCATGACAATGATATTTTTCAAGTCATCTTCGGTGAATCCGAAGGTACGACAAGCAATCA
>JALGZU010000130.1 GCA_025774735.1 candidate division LCP-89 bacterium
GACCGGGATCTCAATGAATACCACGGCTGCGAATACGACATGTCCAGGCCTGCAGTCCGGATCCGTTACCGCCTGAAATCTCTTTCTATCGAGGGCATGCTGGCCCGCGAATATTCCTACTATAATGAATACTTCACCGAGTACGACTCAGAGGCGAATCTTTTGGGATTGACGGGCTCTTATGATCTGCCGGTTGGTCTGGATGCTTCCCTGGGTTACATCTACAAGAACAGCGATAACATCGGTTTCAACCAGGCCACAATCACGACTCCCGATCCTACCGAAGAAGATACCGAATACGGCGACTCCTCCTACGAAGAAGACCGCTACCGGTTCTCTCTCGATTACACGCTGCCTATCGAAGATGAGTGGGAGTGGAGCGTCGGTATCGATTATGACCGCTATAATCGCTACTATCAGAGCGAGTTGCCTTACGAATTGGATAAATTCCACAGCGGTCGCGAGGACCGGCGCGATGTCATCGAGCCGCATGTCTCATTCTCGCCTTCATCCAGCGTCGATCTCGAATTTGGATTTACCTACGATCAGCGCAGAACGAAGTCAATCGATCCCATCGTTGCCAGCATAAAGAATTACATCCGCCGCACCTACCGTGTAACGATGGTCTACCAGATCTTCTGATAAATCGGTAAAACCACGCATTAACTTACCTGCGTATGGAAACATTACGGAAGCTCATCTTCATCATCTCACTGCTGGTGATCGTGTTGATGATGGGTGCCTTTGGATATAGCCTCATAGAGGGCTGGTCCTTCGCAGATGCCATCTACATGACGGTCATCACCGTGGCCACGGTCGGGTTTCGCGAAGTAGCGCCGCTGTCGCCGGCCGGAAAATTTTTTACGATTATCATCATTTTGGTCGGCGTGGGTGTTTTGGGATTTACCCTCTCCAACTTTACCGCCTTCCTGGTCAGTGGTCAGATCTACAAGATATTGCGAGCGGGAAAAATGCAGAAGCGACTCTCCAGATTAAAGAACCATTTCATCGTGTGTGGCTCGGGCAGAATGGGATCGGAAGCCGTGCGCGAACTGATCGCCGAAGATAAAGACATGGTGGTCGTGGAATGGAATGAAGAGATTTGTGAGAAGTATGAGGACGAAGGCATCCCGGTAATCCAGGGTGATGCCACCGATGATGACGTTCTGCGCCATGCCAACGTTGAACACGCGAAGGGACTACTCGCTGCTCTTCCAAATGACGTCGATAACGTTTACGTGTCACTGTCGGCCCGGGGATTGAATCCATCCCTGTTCATCATCGCCCGTGGAACCGATGACGGTTCGCAAAGTAAACTGCTTAAGGCGGGAGCAGACCGGGTAATTCTGCCCTATCAGATTGGCGGAAGGCGCATGGCCTCCGTTCTGGTAAGGCCAGAAATTGTCGATTTTCTGGATGTAATGATCGGCAATGACGAACTTTCCCTCCGCATGGAAATGGTACGAGTGGAGGAGAAGAGTTCCCTGGTCGGCAAAACTCTGAAAGAATCCAATATCCGGCGTGAAACCGGCGGAGCGTTGGTCATCGGGTTGATCCGGAAAGACCACCAGATGATCGCCAATCCTGACAGCGATACGAAAATTTTCGATGACGATCAACTGGTTGTTCTGGGTCGGGTTGAGCAGATCCAACAGCTTGAACAGATTGCGCATTAGATGGCCCGAATCCTTTACATATCGCCAGAACACGTCTCAGGAACTCTATCTCTCTTTCAACGCGGTCACCGGGCCAGAGGTCACGAGTGCCGCTACGTGACGTTTTTCCCCGCTTCATCCGGATTTTCCGAAGACATCTGCCTGAACCTGCCGATGATGCCCGACGCTGCCTGGATTCGGCGGTTCAAAAAAGTGTTCTACCGTTCCACCCCTGAAATGACCGGGTCAGTCGATCGGCAGGGGTATCCACCAACCTGGCGTACCACCACAGCCGCGGAAGCGGTTTTTTTCTTTTTGCGGGATGCGTTGATGTCGGGAAAAATCAGCCGGGCTGCGCGTCGCTTCGAATTCGACCGCTTCGACATCTACCATCTCGACCAGGGTCTGGATTTCTTCCGGGACGGGCGTTTTATCCGGCGCATGAAACAAAGGGGTGCGACCGTCACCTGCTTCTACCATGGCACCGACCTGCGCCACCGGGGCGTCATTCCGGTTGTTGATGAAATCAGCGATCTGAACCTCACCAGCGAACTGGATCTTCTCGATAAACATCCCAATATTAATTATTTGCATCTTCCTTTCGACGTTGATCGCTACGAGGTCAAGCAGGGGGAGAGCGACCCTTTAATTATCGGGCATGCTTGCCGGGCGCCATCTGCGCGGCATTTCAAAGGAACCGACCACATCATTCAAGTCGTAGAAGACCTGGAAAGGGATTATCCCGTCAAACTGGACCTGGTTGAAGGGTTGACCAATGAAGCGTGCCTGGCCAGAAAAGAACGCTGGGACATAGCCGTGGACCAGATCGCCGATCGTGGCGGCTGGGGCTACGGAATGAACTCCCTGGAGACGCTGGCGATGGGCATTCCCACCTGTACCCGCATGAACGACCGCTGTGAAGTCTTCTTCTCCGGTCATCCCTTCATAAACGTCGATCAGGATACTCTCAGAGTCCGCTTGATCGAACTGATTGAAAATCCCGACTATCGTCGCGGCAAAAGGGAGGCAGGGCGGCGCTGGGTGCAGATGAAGCACAGCCTTGAAAGCGTCATGAACGAACTCTACGGCCACTACGCCGCTGCTGGCATTACCCTGAAGCCGTCATGAAACTGGTCTGGATCGTACAGGATTTGCAATGGGGAAAGTTGGAGGAAAAGGTCATTGCCACAGTGTCGCGCCCTAACCAGGGATTATGAAAAAACCCAGTTGAAGACATCTTAACCACCCGATGATGGACGTCTCGATTATCATTCCTGCTTACAATGCTGCATCGACTATTGGATTGGTGCTGTCGGCGTTAGCCCATCAGGATTTCCCGGATTTCGAAGTCGTCGTCGTGGATGACTCGTCCGAGGATGACACCACGGACATCGCAGCCGGATTTTCCGATCAATTAAATCTCAGATTACTTCGACTCTCATCGAATGCTGGAAGGGCGCACGCCCGAAATTGCGGCGTGGAGGAGTCGATGGGGGAGATCATCTTGCTGCTCGACGCTGATATCGAGGTTGTTCCTTCTTACGTGTCAATGCACAGGGATTTATATGAATCTGAGTTGACAGTTGTTGGTGTTGGAGCTCTGAAGTATCCACCCCCACTGGCTCGCAAGGCGATGGGCCGCTACTACAGTCGCCGCGGCGCAGCACAGCTTGATCCTGGCCAACCGTTACCCGGGAGATACTTCATTTCGGGTTTGGCATCCTTCCGGAGATCGTTATTTACGCGTGTTGGCGGCTTCGATGAAGCTTTCCGTTTTTACGGAGAGGATCAGGAACTCGGCCTGCGGTTTCAAAAGGTGGGCGCTCATCTACTTCATCTGCCCAATGCGGTCGGTTACCACCACCATCTTAGACCATTTGACGAAATCCTGGCAACTCTGGATAAATACGGTTTCGAGGGAATTCCGCTGGTATTGGAGAGACATCCCGAGTTCGCACGGGATTTACGGCTCGAAGATTTGACGGGTAATCCTCCCATGAGCTGGTTTAAGGGAGCGATCCGCCGGTTTGCAGTAAATCCCCTTTTCAACGCGCCGCTGGCGGCCTTCGTAAAATATTTTGAATCCTATCCTCTGCCATCCCCATTGTTGACCTACCTGATCTACAGTGCCTATCGCCGCGGATATATCCGCTATCGTCGTTCCGTGGGTTAAACAATCCCCCCCCAAGAATCGCTTGACATTGGATCAACTCTTTAATACATTATAGGGCTTGAATTATTGGGATCGCCTAGTCTCTAATTGTTCGTCTATTTTTTGCTCTTTTATTATTGGATGGTTCCATGGTTCGAACGGTCTATTCCGCTGCCACACACGGCATTGACGGGTACATTGTTGTCGTCGAAACCAATCTGGAGGGATTCCTCCCGGGATACGCCACCGTCGGCCTGCCGGACAACGCTGTAAAGGAATCGAAAGAGCGGGTTCTGGCAGCGATCAAGAATTCCGGCTTTTTTTATCCCCAGAAGAGAATAACGGTCAACCTCGCACCGGCGGACGTCCGCAAGGAGGGGTCAAGTTACGATCTGCCCATCGCACTGGGCATTTTGGCAGCTTCGGGCCAGCTCGAATCGGAAGACCTCAAGGAATACGTTATCTTAGGGGAGTTATCGCTGGAAGGGGAAGTGCGCCCCGTCCGCGGAGCTCTCTCGCTGGCGCTGGCATCAGCGGCCAAAGGCTACAAACATATGATCGTACCCTCGGTCAACGCCAACGAAGCCGCCATGGCGCCGGGTATCCAGGTGTACAGCGTCAGCAGCTTGACGGAAGTGATTGAGTTTCTCAACGATGAGAAGAGGCTTCCGGTAACACACGTTAACACTGATCAGCTCTTCACGCAGCATTCCCGCTATCCCGTGGATTTGCAGGACGTCAAGGGTCAGGATGCCTCCAAGAGGGCGCTCGAGATCGCCGCGGCGGGGAGCCACAATCTCATCATGATCGGTCCGCCGGGATCGGGAAAGACCATGCTGGCGAAGCGCTTTCCGACCGTGCTGCCGCAGTTGACCATCGATGAAGCTCTGGAAACAACCAAGGTTCATTCGGTCGCCGGCTCTCTGCCGCCGGGACAGCCCCTGTTGGCGACGCGGCCCTACAGATCGCCTCATCACACCATTTCAAGCGCCGGATTGATCGGTGGCGGAAAGATCCCGAAGCCCGGCGAAGTGTCTCTGGCGCACCATGGTGTCCTTTTCCTGGATGAACTGCCCGAATATCGGAGGGATGTTCTGGAGGTCATGCGGCAACCAATGGAGGACGCCCAGGTGACTATCGCCCGGGCCATGATTTCCACAACCTACCCGTCGCGCTTCATGCTGGTCGCCGCCATGAATCCCTGTCCCTGCGGATTCTACGGAGATTCCAAGAACGAGTGCACCTGTTCCCTGATGGCGATCCAGCGATACCGTTCACGCGTCTCCGGGCCTCTGTTGGACCGCATCGATCTCCATATCGAAGTGCCTGCAGTGAAGTTTGAAGATCTGGCGGGCCTCTCCGGCGGCGAGTCATCGGAAATCGTCCGCCGGCGGGTACAAAAAGCCAGGGAAGTACAACTGAGCCGGTTCAAGGGTCTGGACGGGATCTTCGCCAACGCTCATATGACATCGAGCGACCTGCAGAAGTATTGTCAATTGAATGAAGAAGGGATGAACCTGCTCCGCAGCGCCATTGATCGGCTGGGCTTGTCGGCGCGGGCATACGACCGCATCCTCAAGGTAGGGCGGACCATCGCCGATCTGGAGGGGGCGGAAGAAATTTTGTCGGCCCATGTCGCCGAGGCGATCCAGTACCGGTCGCTGGACAGGGAGACGCTGATGTGAACCCTGAGGCTCCCAGATTCATCCTCGACCGCGAACTCTATCCTCTGACCAGAGCACTGAGAATGCTGGGTCTGGATGCTATGAGTAGGGGAGATGTATCGTTGCGGGACGCCGTCAAGAGCGCTATTGAGGAACGCCGGATTTGGATTCGGACCGGCATTTCTGCGCCGAGTTTGCAATACGGCATCCGCTATTTCCTGGTTGAGCCGGAAGACTTGAAAGATCAACTCGCTGCACTGTCAGAGAAGTATCCGATTCGAGAAGCCGCGGAACCGTTTTCACGCTGTTTGAAATGCAACTGTATCCTGACCGCCCTACTTCGTACTGAAGCGAAGGATAGCGTACCTGAAAAAATCTATAAGACATTTCTGGATTTCCACCGTTGCCCGGTATGTGGCAGGGTTTACTGGCCAGGCAGCCACCTGGAGCGAATGCGGGAGAAACTCAACGCCTGGGGTTGGGAAAATCCATAGCCCTGCGATGGACAAGCTGTACGACAGTCTCACGCCCGAACAACAGAAGGAAGATCGGAAACTGCGAACTCTGCAGCGCCTGGTCGATGCTGCCGGCCGGCGCATCGTCACGGGAGCCTTGACCCGTTCGGAAGCGCGGACTCTGGCCGATGAAACCCGCAGCGCCGCCGCCAACATCGTGCCCGATCAGATGGAACTCTACGACCGCATCTACGGTTCACGCTTTCAATACTGGATAGACCATTTTTGCATAGAATGAAGCTATGAAGGGACTTTATCTGTACGATGACTGATAGATCTCATAATCTGGCATATCTACTTAAAACACAAGCGGACGAAGATCCAAACAGGATACTCTACGTTCACGGTAACGAAACGGTATCCGCTGAGAGCATCTGGAACTCGGTCGGCCGCCTGAGCGCGGCATTGAAGTCGCTGGGCATCGAGAAGGGCAGCAGAATCATGCTGATGCTGCCCAACGTTCCCGAATACGTCATCGCCTACTATGCGATCCTATCCGTAGGCGCGGTGGTCGTCCCGACGAACTGGATGCTGCGGGCACGCGAACTCCACTACCTTCTGGAAGACTGCGAAGCTCGAGCCATTATTGCGGATAAGGCGAATCTGGAGGATATCACTTCGGCGTCTAGCTCACTGGTGACGCTGAGACATTCCATTTTCAAGGGGGAAGATTTGCCGAGCGGGGCTCTTACACTCGATTCCCTGTTGGAAGGGCACGAATCCCTGCCTGAACCGGAGATGGTTGCTTCGAGTGATACCGCTGTTATCCTCTATACGGCCGGCATCACCGGGCGTCCCAAGGGTGCTGAACTTACTCATCACAGCCTCACGGGGAATGCCCGGGTATGCGCCAACCTGCTGCAAGTGCGTCCCAGGGACCGGCTACTCGGATTACTGCCCTTCTTTCATGCGTTCGGGCAGACCGCCGTCATGAGTACGGCCCTGGCGGCGGGCGCCTCTGTCGTCCTGTTGTCTGATTTCAGCCCTGAAGGGATTATGAAGGCAGTCCAGGAGCACAAGATCACAATCTTCCTGGCAACGCCGTCGATGTACAGCTTGATTGAGTCGCACCCGAGGACGGATCAATACGATTTCAGTTCAGTGCGGTATTGCGTCTCCGGTGGGCATGCTTTGAAACCGGAGCTTTTGACTGCCTTCGAGAAAAAATTTTCCACCGAAATTCTGGAAGGCTACGGATTGTGCGAAACCACAGCCGTGGCGACCTTTAGCCACCTTCATCTGGGCAGCCGACCCGGTTCGATCGGAACCCCCATCGAGGGGGTCGAAATCAAGATCCTGAACGATGCGGGTGACGAGGTAGTTGCCGGTCAGGTGGGTGAGATCGTCATCCGCAGTGATTACCTCATGAAGGGGTATCTCAACCGGCCCGAGGCGACTTCCGAAGTTCTACGCGACGGCTGGTTTTACACCGGTGACCTGGCCAGGGAAGATGAGAACGGATATCTTTATATTCTCGACCGCAAGACGGATATGATCGTCAAGGGCGGATTTAACGTCTATCCGGCCGAAATCGAGGAACTGCTGCTGTCGTATCCCGGGATCAAAGAGGCAGCGGTCATCTCCATCTCCGACCCGGTCCAGGGTGAGGAGATCAAAGCGTGCATCGTCTGTGACGGTGATAGTGGCGTCACTGCGGAGCGGTTGGCCGCCTATTGCCGTGAGAGGCTGGCGCGTTACAAATGTCCGCGTTACATTCAATTTTATCAGCAATTGCCCAAAAGCCCC